>DVJL01000033.1 GCA_018716805.1 Candidatus Faecivicinus avistercoris
GCAGACGCTCAACCAGCTGCTGGTCGAGATGGACGGCTTCACGCACAATCAGGGCGTGATCGTCATGGCCGCAACCAACCGCGCCGACATCCTCGATCCCGCGCTTCTGCGCCCCGGCCGCTTTGACCGGCGCATCGTCGTCAACTATCCCGACGTCAAGGGCCGCGAGGCGATCCTGCGCGTCCATTCCCGCAACAAGCCGCTCGACGAAAACGTCGACCTCGCCGTGCTCGCGCGCCGCACGCCGTACTTCACCGGCGCGGACCTGATGAACGTCATGAACGAGGCGGCGCTGCTGGCCGCGCGCAACGACCGCGAAAAGATCGACATGGCGACCATCGAGGAGGCCATCACGCGCGTCATGGCGGGGCCGGAGAAGAAGTCGCGCCGCGTCACAGCGGCGGATCGCCGCCTCGTCGCCTACCACGAGGGCGGCCACGCGATCGTTTCCTACTACATCCCCGAGTGCGACACCGTGCACGAGATCACCACGATCCCGCGCGGCGATGCCGGCGGCTACACGATGTACCTGCCGCAGGAGGAGTTCAACTTCATCACGACCGCGCGCCTGCGCGCCGAGATGGCCAGCCTTATGGGCGGCCGCGTCGCCGAGGCGCTGGTGTTCGGCGACATCTCCACCGGCGCGTCCAGCGACATCAAGCGTGCGACCGAGATCGCCCGCGGCATGGTCACGGAATACGGCATGAGCGGTAAGCTCGGCCCGGTATTCCTCGGATCCGAACACGAGGTGTTCCTCGGAAAGTCGTTCACGCAGCAGAACTCGGGCTTCTCCGAGCGCGTCAACACCGACATCGACGACGAGGTTCACGCGCTCATCCAGGGCGCCTACGACCGCGCGGAGGCGATCCTCACCGAGCACCGCGATCAGCTTGACGGCCTCGCAAGCCTGCTGATCGAGCGCGAAAAGCTCGACCGCACGGACTTCGAGAATTTCATGACCGGCAAGCTGCTGTCCGAGCCGCAGGCACGGACGGAAAGCGAATCGACTTCCTCCGACGCATCGGACGCCGCGCAGCTCTGACATCCGGCCCGCTGGCGCACTTCGCCGCACCTGCACCGGCAGAAGGATTCCTTCCCAAACCGACAAACCGCCCCGAAATCCGCGTGATTTCGGGGCGCGCCTTTTCCATGAGTTATCGTTTATTTTACATACTTACTTGAAGTTTTAGATGTAATCTGCGGCGGGCATGTGGTATAATAGTTTGTACGCACAGGTGAAAACGCGCAACAAAACGCCCGTGTTTTGCGTCTAAAATACGGCACTCTATCGCACGGTGCGTCTGAAACGACCGCTGCGCGCACACATTGGCGTCATATTCGCCCTCATGCGAAGGCAAGGACGCAATCGACATCACTTCGGAGCTTGAACATGCAGGATCGTATCCATTCCGGGTTTGCAGGCGGAGGCGTCCGTCCGCCCGTTTCCATGCCGCGCCGTCCAGACGGTGCGCATGCCTCTCCCTATCGTTCCGGCGGCACGCGGCAGCCGGCGCCGCCCACTTCGAGCGCGCGGCGTCCCGCTTCTGCCCGGCCGCAGGCGCCCTCGAGTGCACGGCGCCCGGCTGGCGGTTCTCGGCCCCGCCCCGCGCCCAACGGACGCCGGCCCGCCCCGCCCCGCCGCAGGGCGCCGCGCCGCCGGTTCCGCCTGCGGCCGGTTCCGCTGATCCTCTTGGCGTGCGCGATCGCGCTGATCGCCTATGCCATCCACTTCGCCTCCGTGCTGGGCATCGGAACGCCGACCTTCATCGGCAACCTGTCCATCGAGGGCACCGCGCTGTCGGGGCTGACCTACGAGGAGGGGGTCGCGCTGATCTCCGAGCTGGAGGAGCAGTGGAAAACTGAAACCTACTCGCTGAGCTATCAGGATCAATCGTGGACCTTCTCGCGCGACATGGTCGGCGCCGATGCCGACTATGAAGCCCAGCTCGACTATGCGTGGAACCTCGGCCACACGGGCAGCATCTTCCAGCGCAAGAATACGATCGACTACTATGCAGGCCATCCCTACGACTTTGAAGTCACCGTGACCTACGACGAATCCCTGCTCGACGCATTCATCGACGAGATCTGCGCCGCTCTGGACGAGGACGCCGTGGACGCCGTGGTCGTGCCCGACGTGAGCGGCCCGGTGGTTGTCACGGAGGCACAGATCGGCCTGAACGTCAACCGCGAGCAGCTCGAGGAACAGCTCGTGGCGCTGATCGTCGACGGCGAGGCCGACACGGCCATTCCTGCCGAGGCCGTGATGCCGGAGGTCAATACCGGCGACGCCAGCTTCCAGGTCATCGCGGAGTTCTCGACGAACACTGACTTCCGCGGAAGCTCGAGCTTGCACAACATCCGCCTGGCACTCAATGCGTTCAACGGCATGGTCGTGATGCCCGGGCAGCAGGTGAGCTTCAACGACGTGGTTGGCCCGCGCACGCAGGCGGCCGGCTTCCGGCAGGCGACCGAGTACGCCGGCGACACGACGACGACCGGCTGGGGCGGCGGCGTCTGCCAAGCCTCGACGACGCTGTACAACGCGCTGATCGTCGCCGGGATGGACATCGTCGAGCGCAGCCCGCACTCGATGACGGTTTCGTACGTCGATCCGAGCTGCGACGCGGCGGTCAGCTGGACCAACAAGGATCTCGTGTTCGAAAACAACACCGAGTATCCGATCTACATCTACACCTCCGTCACCGACGAGGAGGCGACCGTGACGATCTACGGCCATCGGCCGGATTACCGCTACGAGCTGGTGTCCGTCCTGATCGAGGAGGACGTTCCGTCCACGCGCGTGGTCTACATCGAGGACACCGAGGGCACGCACGCCTACTACACCGACGAAACCGCGCTGCAGTCGCGCGGCAAGTCCGGTTGCGTCAGCGAGGGCTGGATCATCGCCTACGACTGGGATACGGGCGCGGAGGTCTCCCGCACGCAGGTTTCCACCGACCATTACAGCCCCGGCGCGTCCACCTACTGGATTGGCGTGCACGGCCGGCTCGATGCCGGCGGCAACACCGATTACTGACGAATTCAATGAGAATGGAGTTGGCTTACGAATGAAAAAGTGCTTTCTGACCCAGAATGGACCCAAGGCCATCGGCCCCTACTCCACCGCCGCCATCCACGGCGACACCTGCTATCTTTCGGGCGTCATCCCCGTCGTGCCGGCGACCGGCAAGCTCGCCGAGGGCGGCGCGGCCGAACAGGCAAGGCAGGTGTTCGAGAACATGAAGACCATCCTCGCCGAACTGAATCTCACGATGGACAATGTGCTCAAGACGACCGTCTTTTTGCAGGATCTGGGCGCGTTTGGCGCGGTGAACGAGATTTACGCCGAGTATTTCGGCCCGAACTATCCCGCGCGCAGCTGCGTCGAGGTCGCAAAGCTGCCGATGGGCGCGCAGGTCGAAGTCGAGGCCATCGTCGCAATCTGAACGGGTGTGCACTGGCGAATGCGCCGGAATGGCGGCCGCCGGGCGCGCACCGCGCAGGTCCGTGCAGGCTCCGTTCCGCGTTTTCCGAATAAATAAGGAGTGTGTGGTTTTGTATGTTTAACAGCGCCAAGATTTTCGCGGGCAGCGGCGGACAGGTATTTGCGGAGCGCATGTGCAGCTATATGGGCAAGCGCCTGAGCTCCTCCGAGGTCATCACCTTCTCCGAGGGCAATACGTTCGTTCGCATCAATGAATCCGTCCGCGATCTGGACGTATTTCTCGTCCAGCCGATCGGCATGCATTCCAACAACGAGTTCGTCGAAATCCTCTTCTGGATGGACGCATTCAAGCGCGCCAACGCGCACACGGTCACGCTGGTCATGCCCTATTTCGGCTACGGCAAGGGCGATAAGAAGGACGAGCCCCGCGTCTCCATCCGCGCGCGCGTCTGCGCGGAGTGCATGGAGCTGGCCGGCGCCGACCGCTTTGTGACGATGGATCTCCACGCGCAGCAGATTCAGGGCTTCTTCAAGCGCCCGATGGACCACCTCTACGCGCAGCCGATGCTCAAGGAAGTCATCGCAAAGGTTGGAACGGACAACATGGTCGTCGTCTCGCCCGACGCGGGCTATGCCAAGCAGGCGCGCAAGTTCGCCAGTTCGCTGAACCTGCCAATCGCCATCGGCGACAAAAACCGCTCCGACCACTCGGAGAACGCCGAGGTACTGGAGATCATCGGCAACGTCGAGGGCATGAACTGCCTGATCGTGGATGATTTCACCATCTCCGGCGGTACGCTGGTCAATCTGGCGGAGGGTCTCAAGCAGCGCGGCGCGCTGGACATCACGGCGATGCTGAGCCACAACATCATCTCCGCGCGCGGCGTGCAGAAGATCAACGCCAGCCCCATCAAAACCGTCTACTCCACCGACACCGTGTTCAATCCCAACATCGCGGGACAGGCGAAATTCAAGACCGTGTCCGTCGCCCCGATGTTTGCCGAGACGATCATGCGCTACTACCGCCACGATTCCATCAACCAGATGTTCTCCCAGCTGCCCGATCATGTGATCGAAGCCGGTCTGGATCTGGCCGGACTGAAGCTGTAAGCGCTCCCCTGTCCCTACTTCGCCCCGCCGCGCTTCGATCGCGGCGGGGCTTTTGCGCGAAAATTCGCGCTTCGATCAAAATATCGCTTGCCAATTTCCGCATTTTACGCTACAATAGAGGATAGAAAAACCGGCGCTTCGGCGCATACCGATGTTTGGAGGGACAGATATGTATCAGGAAACGATCAAGACCGCGGGCTCCAAGATGGACAAGACCATCACTGTCATCCAGAAGGATCTCAACACGCTGCGCGCGGGCCGCGCCAATCCGCAGATTCTGGACAAGATTACCGTGGATTACTACGGCACGCCCACGGCGCTCAACCAGGTTGGCAACATCTCCTCGCCCGAACCGCGGATGCTCGTCATCGCGCCGTGGGAAGCGAAGATGATCGGCCCGATCGAGAAGGCCATTCAGAAATCCGATATTGGCATCAATCCGTCCAACGACGGCAAGGTCATCCGCCTGATGGTGCCGGAACTCAACGAAGAGCGCCGCAAGGAACTGTGCAAGCAGGTGCGCAAGCAGATCGAAGAGGGCAAAGTCGCCGTCCGCGCCATTCGCCGCGACGCGATGGACGCGATCAAGAAGATGAAGAAGGACTCCGCGATCACCGAGGACGATCAAAAGGCGGCCGAGACCGAATTGCAGAAGGTCACCGACGCACACATCAAGGAGCTTGACCGCATCGGCGCAGACAAGGAAAAGGAGATCATGTCCGTCTGACCGGCCGGTTCGCCCGCGCAGTTCGCGAGCCGTTTCCTACAGTGTTTTATCCGTGGGCAACCCCTTCGGGTTGCTCTCAGCCTATCAAAAATACAGGCAGGACAGCCTGTAAAATCTAATCCGGCGACCTGCACGGCGGATTTGTGACATTTTTCTGAAGGGAAACCTCATTTTCCAAAGGAAAAATATCTTCCTTGCACAATTTGCGGCAGGAGTTTTCTGAAGGAAAACTCAAGCAAATTGTGGAGGGGTAGTCGTGGCGGGGGAGTTGATTCCCCCGTCCACACAGGCTGTCAATTCTTTGACAGCCGGGCAACCCCTCCGGGTTGCCCTTTCGACTTATGCGATAAGGGGGCGCGAATGTGTTCGCAGAAAAGCTCGGCAGGCTCTTTAACGGCCTGTTCAGCGCAAAGACGCAGTATATCACCGTGCCCGTCTCCGCCTCCGCCGCGCCGGCGCAGGCACTTCCGCCTGACCGCCTGCCGCGCCACGTCGCCATCATCATGGACGGCAACGGCCGGTGGGCAAGCGCGCGCGGGCTGCCGCGCTCCGCGGGACACGCCGCTGGCACGGAGGCACTTCGCGACATCATCCGCGCAAGCGACGACTGGGGCATCGAATGCCTGACCATCTATGCGTTTTCCACGGAAAACTGGGCGCGCTCCAAGGACGAGGTCGGCGCACTGATGTCGCTGCTTTTGCGCTATTTTGCCTCTGAAATCGACGAGCTGGACGAAAAGAACGTCCGCATTCTCATATTGGGCGACGTCGCCGGGTTGCCCGCGCCGCAGCGCGACGCCGTCGAGCGCGCCATGGCGCGGACAAAGGACAACACGGGGCTGAAGCTGAACATCGCGCTCAACTACGGCGGGCGCGCGGAGCTGATTCGCGCGGCGCGGCGGCTGGCCGAACGGGTGCAGTCGGGCGAACTGCAGCCCGGCGCGATCGACGAAGCCGCATTTGCCCGCGAGCTGTACACGGCGGGCCAGCCGGACGTCGATCTGCTGATCCGAACCAGCGGCGAACTCCGCCTGTCCAACTTCCTGCCATGGCAGACGGCCTATGCGGAGATGGTATTCGACAAGACCTATTGGCCGGACTTTGACCGCGCCGCCTATCTGCGCGCGCTGCGCGAATATGCGGGCCGGAGCCGGCGGTTCGGCAGGGAGAAAGCGGAGGGATCGCATGGTTAAGCGCGTCATTACGGGGGCGGTCTTTACCGTCGTATTGCTGCTGGGCGTTGCCCTGCAGGGATGGGTGCTGCGCGGACTGTTGCTGTTCGCAATGCTGGTGAGCCTGTCGGAAATGTACCGCGCGTTTCGCAGAACCGGCGCCGATCCGGTGCGCTGGGCGGGCTATCTCTATTGCGTGCTGGCGGTGCTCGCACAGTCGCTGTACTCGGCTCTCGATCATCCGATGTTCGGCGAAATCAGTCCGCCGATGCTGGCGCTGACGCTGAGCCTGCTGATCGCCATGACGGTCATCGTCGCGCGCGGCAAGGTGGCGTTTGTCAGCATGGTGACGACGGTGTTCCCGATGCTCTATCCGGGGCTGTTCTTTTCGCTGATGATCACCCTGCAGGATCTGAGCACGCGCTTCGCCTCGACCGTTGCGCTGCTGCTGGCATTCTTCATCGCCTCAGTCAACGATGTGTTCGCGCTGCTGGTCGGCGTCCAGTTCGGCCGGCACAAGCTCTCGCCGGAGATCAGCCCGAAGAAGTCCGTCGAAGGCTCCATCGGCGGTCTGGCGGCGAGCGTGCTGTTCGCGGTGCTGGTGCCAGTGCTGGCGAATTGGGCGGCGTCGATCTGGCCGGAGATCAATCCCACGGGTGTGGCGCTTCCGCCGCTGTGGGCGTTTGCGCTGCTCGGCCTGATTGCGGGCGCGCTCTCGCAGGTGGGCGACCTGGTCGCCTCGCTGGTCAAACGCCACTGCGGCATCAAGGACTTTGGCACGATCTTTCCCGGCCACGGCGGCATGATGGACCGCATGGACGGCATACTGTTCTGCGGCGTGGCCTGCTACCTGTTCTTCCGCCTGGCGGGACTGTGACGCGCGAATCGGTTCGGGGAGGGCTTATGAACAAGCGAACGATTGCTGTGCTCGGCGCGACGGGCTCGATCGGAACTCAGGCGCTCGATCTGGTGCGCCGGTATCCAGAACAATTTGAGGCGAGCTGCTTAGTCGCGCACAGCTCGGCGGAAAAGCTGTTTTCCCTCGTGCGGGAATTTCGCCCGAGGGTTGCCGCATTGGCGGTGGAGCCAGAGTCGCTTCCGGAAGACGTTCGCTTTTGCGAATGGATCTTCGGGGAGGACTGCGCCGTGCGCGCGCTCGAAGCGGCCAAACCGATGGACGCGCTGTGCGCAATCGTCGGCATCGCGGGATTGGACGCGGTCTGGACGGCGCTGGACGTCTGCGAGCGCGTGCTGCTGGCCAACAAGGAGGCGCTGGTGACCGGCGGCCGGCTGGTGATGGAGAAGGCCGCGCGGCTCGGCAGGCCGATGCTGCCCGTGGACAGCGAGCACTCGGCGATCTTTCAGTGCCTTCAGGCGCGGCAGGGCAACCCGGTCCGGCGGCTGATCCTCACGGCGTCGGGCGGCGCGCTGCGGACGTGGCCGGCCGAAGCGATCCGTACCGCCACCGTGCGCGATGTGCTCGCCCACCCGACCTGGCGCATGGGCGGCAAGATCACCGTCGACTGCGCCACGATGCTCAACAAGGGGCTTGAGGTCATCGAGGCGCACCACCTGTTCGCCATGCCGCCCGAGAAAATCGACGTGGTCGTCCACCCGCAGAGCGTCATCCACTCCATGATCGAATTCGAGGACGGCGCGGTGCTCGCGCAGATGGCGCGGCCCGATATGCGCGGCCCGATCGGCTACGCGATGGCGTATCCGAGCCGCCTGCCCTACGGCGCCGAGCCGCTCGACTTTGCGCAACTCGGCAAACTTACGTTTGAAGCGCCGGACACCGGGCGCTTTCCCTCCCTCGCGATGGCGTATGCGGCGCTTCGGACGGGCGGCAGCGCGCCAGTCGCGCTCAATGGCGCAAACGAGACGGCGGTCGCAGCCTTTTTGCGCGAAGAGATTCCCTTCGGCCGCATTTCAGAGGTCATCGAGGAAACACTGAACCTGTGCCCGGTCCGCGGGATTGCCGGAATCGGCGACGTTCACGCCGCGGACGCGCAGTCGCGCGCCATCGCTGAAAAAATCATTCGGAGGCGTTCATGCTGATCAATCTGCTGTATATCGTCATCGCCATTCTCCTGCTCTGCTTCATCATCCTCTTTCACGAGCTGGGGCACTACATTGCTGGCCGGTTGTGCGGCATCGGCATTGTCGAGTTTGCCATCGGCTTCGGACCGAAAATCGCACATTGGGAGCGCAAGGGTATTCAATACTCCATTCGCGCGCTGCCGTTGGGCGGCTTCTGCCAGTTCGTCGGCGAAGACGAGGCCAACGCCGCGCCGAACGCGATGAACCGCCAGCCCGTGTGGAAGCGCCTCATCACCGTGCTGGCCGGCCCGGCAATGAACCTCGTGCTGGCCTTTCTGGCCGGCATTATCCTCTACCTCGGCTTCGCGATTCACATCTATCCGCAGGTTGATTCGCTGGTAGCCGACATGCCCGCCGCGGAATCACAGCTGGAGGTTGGCGACGTCATCATCGCCGCGAACGGCACGGAAATCCCGTTTGACGACACAGGCACTGAGACGCTGCGCGCCATCATCCAGCAGAGCGACTCGATCGAACTGACCGTGCAGCGCGGCAGCGAAACGCTGAACGTCACTGTCGAGCCGGTCGTAGTCGAAAACGCCGTGGCGAGCGGCGAATCGGTGCGGCAGGTCGGCATGACGTTCCATTCGGGCGGCTATTCGCTCGGCGAGTCAATCGCCGCATCGGGGCGGCTGTTTGCCGAGGTATCCACCCTGATGTACGACGTGCTCAGCGACCTGATCTTCCGCGGCGAGGGCGCGGATCAGGTCACCGGTGTCGTGGGTACGGTGGCTGTGGCAAACCAGATGCTCCAACTGGACGCGAGCATGATCCCCTATTTCGTGGTGATAATCTCACTGAATCTCGGCATCATCAATCTGCTACCGCTGCCGGCGCTCGACGGCGGGCGGCTGGTGTTCCTGATCGTTGAGGCCATCCGCCGCAAACCCGTGCCACCGGAAAAGGAGGGCATGGTGCACGGCATTGGAATGTTGCTGCTCTTCGGTCTGTTCATCGTGCTGACGTGGCACGACATCGTCACCTATGTACTCTGATCTTCACGAAGGAGGAGACGGCCATGACCCGGCGCGTTCAGGTGGGCAAAGTCGCCATCGGCGGCGGCGCGCCCGTGAGCGTTCAGACCATGACAAATACCGACACACGCGACGTCGCCGCGACGCTTGCGCAGATCGATCAAATGGCGCAGGCCGGCGCGGACATCGTGCGCGTCTCGGTTTACGATGCGGCGTGCGCCGAGGCCGTTCGCGCTCTGGTGGACGGAAGTCCGGTTCCGCTGGTCGCGGACATCCACTTCGACTACCAGCTGGCCGTCCGTTCGATCGAAAACGGCATCGCGAAGGTGCGCATCAATCCCGGCAACATCGGCGGGGAGAAAAACGTGCGCATCCTCGCGGACTGCCTCAAGCAGCACCATGTTCCGGTTCGCATCGGCGTCAATTCCGGCTCGATTGAAAAGGATCTGCTGAAGAAGTACGGCGGCGTGACGGCCGAGTGCATGGTCGAGAGCGGGCTCAGCCACGCGAGAATGCTCGAAAAGTGCGGGTTTGACGACATCGTGCTGTCCTACAAGGCGACTGACGTGCGCACGATGGTCGCCGCCTGCCGGCTGGCCGCGAAGGTCAGCGACTACCCGCAGCACATTGGCGTGACCGAATCCGGCACGGCGGACGTCGGCATCGTCAAGTCTGCCGTCGGCATCGGCGCGCTGCTGCTCGACGGCATCGGCGATACGATCCGCGTGTCGCTCTCCGGCGATCCGGTGCAGGAAGTCCCGGCGGGGCTTTCGATCCTGCGCGCGTGCGGTCTGCGCCGCGACTGCGTCGAGATCATCTCCTGCCCTACCTGCGGACGCACCTGCATCGACGTCGAGGGCATCGCGCGGCGCGTCCGCGAGGCGACGAAGGACATCCGCGTGCCGATGAAAGTGGCCGTGATGGGCTGCATCGTCAACGGCCCCGGCGAGGCGCGCGAGGCCGACGCAGGCGTCGCCGGCGGACGGGACGGCGGCGCGCTGTTCGTGCGCGGCGAAGCGCCCCGGGCAGTCAAGGGCGATCTGGCCGAGGCGCTGATCTCCGAGATCCGCCGGCGGGCGGGCGAAAGTCAACCGGCACAGGCAAACGCCTAGAGACGTCCGAAAAGAGAAAGCACGGCCGGGCGAAATTCCCGTCCGCCCTCGCGGAGAAGCCACATGCTGCGCGGCGCAAAAGCCAATGGATGCAGTGCCAAACGGATGAAATCGCGCTGGACTCTCCCCTTCATGCATTTCAACCGCCTTCTGGTCATGGGAATGTTGTCTCCCTGCCCTGCCGCTGCCTTCCGGGCAAGCGGGCGCCGCGCGATTTTGGCTGAGTTTCACTTTCACGAAAGGAGCCCCTCATGAGTCAGGCTTGGGAAAAACTGATCGAAACGGAAGACGGCGCGCTTGCGGGCTGTCTTTCGCTGTCTCGCGTATCCATCTCGCGCGCGACGGGCAATGTCCGCGTGCGCTTTCAGGCGTCGCGGCTGCTGACGCGCGGGGAATACAAATTTGTCGCGCGCCAGATGGCCGCGGCGTTTCCGCAGGTGCGCGTGGAGACGTCGGTGAGCTATCCCGCGCTGCGCGGCCGCGTCGAGCAGGACATCTCCGTGGCCTCCGGCCTGATGAAGGAGCTGGTGCGCCACGAAAGCCCCGGCTCGATGCCGTTCATCGACTGGGATGGCAAGGGCTGGCGGCTCGAGGATGGGAAGCTGACCGTCTGCGTCTCCAGCGCCGAGGGCGCGGCCTACCTCCGGTCGCGCGGCATCGACCGGCTGTTTGAGGGGCTGATGAGCGACCTGTTCGGCATCCGCTGTGCGGCGAACATTTGCGTGACCGGCGACGACGAGCGCCGCATCCGCGAAATCGCCGAGGCGCGCGCACGGGAGGCCGAAGCGCTGGCGCTGACGGCCCAGCCGGCGGCCAAGCCCGCAGGCAAGCCGGTTTCGACCGACGCGGTGTACGGCAGAGCCATTCACGACCCCGTGATCCCGATGAACGAAATCACCGAGGACGTCGGCCGCTGTGCCGTGCGCGGCGAGGTTTCCGGCTGCGAGATGCGCGACACGAAAAACGGCAAGGGCAAGATCGTCACATTCCTGATGTCCGACCATCTCGGTTCGGTCAACTGCAAGCTGTTCCTCGGCGGACGGCGAGCGGCGGACGACTCGGCCAAGAGCATTCAGGCGCAGGCCGACGCGCTCGCGGCGGCGCTCAAGGACGGAAAGTGGGTCACCGCGAAGGGCAGCTACCGCTACGACGACTTCAAGCGCGAAATGGTGCTGATGGTTTCCGACCTGATGGAGGCGGAGAAGCCCGTGCGGTCGGACACCGCGCCGGAGAAGCGCGTGGAGCTGCACCTGCACACCACGTTCAGCACGATGGACGCCTGCGCCAGCGCGACCGACCTCATCAAGCAGGCCGCCGCATGGGGGCACAGGGCCATCGCCGTGACCGACCACGGCGTGGTGCAGTCGTTCCCGGAGGCGTTCGGCGCGGCAAAAAAGGCCGGCATCAAGCTGATTCCCGGCTGCGAGGGCTATCTGATCGAGGACGCGGCGGACATCGTCAAGGGCGCCTCGAACGAGACGATCGACGGTTCGGCCTACGTCGTGCTCGACGTCGAGACGACGGGGCTGAATACGTTTACCGACGAGATCATCGAAATCGGCGCGGTGCGGTTTGAAAACGGCGTCGAGGTGGCCGAGTTCTCCGAGCTGATCGACCCTCGCCGGCCGCTGCCGGACAAAATCGTCGAGATCACCGGCATCACGTCGGCAATGCTGCGCGGCCGGCGGACGCTCAGGGAAGCCATGCCGGACTTCGCAAAGTTCTGCGAGGGCGCGGTGCTCGTGGCGCACAACGCGTCGTTCGACCTGGCGTTCTTCCGCCGCGCGTTTAAGCTGATCGACCGGCCGTTTTCATTCACCACGATGGACACGCTGGCGTTGGCGCGCAACCTCTACCCCAACGCCAAGAACCACAAGCTGGGCACGATCTGCAAGATGCTGGGCGTCTCGCTGACGAACGCCCACCGTGCGGTGCACGACGCGCGCGCAACGGCGCAGGTTTTGATGAAGATGCTCGCCGAAATGCAGCAGCGCAAGGGCATTTCGCTCCTGCGGGAATTGAACACGAGCTTCGCGACCGACTCGGGCAAGCAGTCCTACCACATCATCCTGCTGGCGACCAGCCAGACGGGCATGACGAACCTCTACCGACTGGTCAGCGAGGCGCACCTGAACTTCTTCCACCGCACGCCGCGCATCCCCCGCAGTCTGATCGAGAAGTATCGCGAGGGGCTGATCGTCGGCAGCGCGTGCGAGTCGGGCGAACTGTTCCGGGCCGTGCTCGCCGGCGAGAGCGACGCCGAGCTCAAGCGGATCGCGAAATTCTACGACTACCTCGAGGTGCAGCCCATCGGCAACAACGAATTCCTCGTCCGCGAAGGCACCATCAAAGATGACGACGGCCTGCGCGCGCTGAACCGGAAGATTGTGGCGCTGGGCGACCAGCTCGGCATCCCGGTCTGCGCGACCGGCGACGTCCACTTCAAAGAGCCGACCGACGCGGTCTACCGCGCCATCCTGATGGCCACCAAGGGCTTTGAGGACGCCGACTTCCAGCCGCCGCTCTACTTCAAGACGACGAACGAGATGCTCGACGAATTTGCCTACCTCGGCCGCGAGAAAGCGAAGGAGATCGTCGTCACGAATCCCAACGCCATCGCGGATCGCGTCGGCGACGTCAAGGTCTTTCTCCCCCACCCCGAGGGCAAGGAGACCTTCCAGCCCTTCTGGCCGGAGGCCGAGGGCGACCTGCGCCGGCTGACGATGAAGAAGGCGACCTCGATCTACGGCGATCCACTGCCGGAAATCGTGCAGAAGCGCGTGGACAAGGAGCTCGGAGCGATCATCGGCTACGGCTTCTCGACGCTGTACATGATCGCGGTCAAACTGGTGGCGAAGTCGCTGTCCGACGGCTACATCGTCGGCTCGCGCGGTTCGGTCGGCTCGTCGCTCGTGGCGTATCTGTCCGGCATCACCGAGGTCAACTCGCTGCCCCCGCACTACGTCTGCCCGAAGTGCAAGCACCACGAATTCGACGTGCCCGCCGAGTACCCGACCGGCCTCGACCTGCCGCCGAAGAACTGCCCGGTCTGCGGCGCTCCCATGGACAAGGACGGCTTCAACATCCCGTTCGAGGTCTTCCTCGGGTTCAAGGGCGACAAGGTGCCGGACATCGACCTGAACTTCTCCGGCGTCTATCAGCCGGTGGCGCACAACTACATCAAGGAGCTGTTCGGCGCGGAGAACTGCTTCCGCGCGGGCACGATCGGCACCATCGCCGAAAAGACGGCCTACGGCTATGTGCTCAAATACGCTGAGGAGCGCAACCTGAGCCTCTCCAACGCTGAAAAGGAGCGGCTAGCCAAGGGCATCACGGGCGTCAAGCGCACGACCGGCCAGCATCCCGCCGGCATGGTCGTGCTGCCGAAGGAGTACGAGATCTATCAGTTCACGCCGATTCAGCACCCCGCCGACGACATGAACTCCGAGACGATCACCACCCACTTCGACTTCAGCTCCATGCACGACGTGCTGGTCAAACTCGACGTGCTCGGCCACGACGACCCGACCATGCTGCGCCGGCTGCAGGACCTGACCGGCATCGCGCCGCAGGCGGTGCCGCTGCACGACCCGGAGGTGTTCGGCAAGATCATCTCGCTGTTCTCCAGCCCGGAGGCGCTGGGATTGACGGCGGAGGAGCTGGGCGTAGCCGAGAGCGGCACGCTGGGCATCCCGGAGTTCGGCACGCGCTTCGTGCGCGGCATGCTCAAGGAGACGAAGCCCAGCACAATGGAGGAACTGATCCGAATCTCCGGCCTGTCGCACGGCACGGACGTCTGGGTCGGCAACGCGCAGGATCTGGTGCGGCAGGGCGTGCCACTGCGCGAATGCATCTGCACGCGCGACGACATCATGAATCAGCTGATCTCCTATGGCGTCGAATCCGAAGTCGCGTTCAAGACGATGGAGTCCGTCCGAAAGGGCAAGGGCCTGCAGCCGTTTATGGAGGAGGCCATCGCGGCGGTCGACGCGCCGCCGTGGTTCATCGACAGCTGCAAGAAGATCAAGTACATGTTCCCGAAGGCGCACGCCGTGGCCTACGTCACGATGGCGCTGCGCATCGCGTACTTCAAGATCTTCTATCCCGCCGCCTACTACTGCTGCTATCTCTCCCGCAACGCGGAGAGCTTCGACGCCACGAGGATGGTCACCTCGGACGTCGCGCAGCTGCGCGGCATGATCGACGCGATCAGGGAGCTGGACAAGACCGAGCGGGAGCGCAAGGAGGACGAAAACGCGCTGCTGGAGATCCTGATCGAAATGAACCTGCGCGGCGTGCACGTCAAGCCCATCGATATCTACGCATCCGACGCGACGGAATATCAGCTGGATGCCGACGGCATGATCCTTCCGCCCATCACGGCGCTGCCCGGCGTCGGCGAGGGCGCCGCGAAGGCGTTCGCCGCCGCACGCGCGGGCGGGCCCTTCATCTCGCAGGACGACATGCTCAGGCGCAAGGTGCCCAAGCCGGTCATCGAGATGCTCAAACAGGCGGGCTGTCTGGGCGATATGCCCGAGAGCAGTCAGGTCACCCTGTTTGAATTCGGCGTATAGCCGCCGGCAGATCAGACGCCCGCGCGTTCAAAGCGCGCCATTGAAAGACGCCGCCCCGCGGCGCAGACACGAAAGAGGAGTGAGGCCCCATGGACAATGCTCAGGAGCAGAAATTCCAAAGGATGACCCAGACCCCCGTCAAAAAGCTCGTCTGTCAACTGGCGGTTCCGACGATCATCAGCATGCTGGTCACCTCGTTTTACAACATGGCCGACACCTTTTTCGTCGGCATGCTGCAAAACGCGAGCGCCACGGCGGGCGTCGGCATCGTCTATCCGCTGATGGCGATCATTCAGGCGGTGGGCTTCTTCTTTGGCCATGGTTCCGGCAACTACATCTCCCGCGCGCTCGGCGCGCACGACAACGAGGACGCCCAGAAGATGGCGGCGACGGGCTTCTTCTCGGCGCTGATCGCCGGCTTCGTGATCATGGCCGTGGGACTGATCGGGCTGAATCCGCTGTCCTACATGCTGGGCGCGACGGAGACCACGCTCCCCTACGTCCGCGATTACATGCGCTTCATCCTCATCGGCGCGCCGTATATGACCGCCTCGCTGGTGCTGAACAATCAGATGCGCTATCAGGCAAACGCCATTTACGCGATGCTCGGCATCGTCTCCGGCGCGGTCATCAACATCGGCCTCGACCCGCTGCTGATCTTCACGCTCGACATGGGCGTGAGCGGCGCTGCGCTGGCGACGATCATCAGCCAGTTCGTCGGCTTCATACTGCTCTGGATCGGCACGCACCGCGGCGGCACGATCACCATCCGGCTGAAAAACTTCCATCCAACCCCGCGCCACTATCTGACGATCCTCAACGGCGGCACGCCCTCGCTGCTGCGGCAGGGGCTGGGCAGCGTGGCGACCATCTGCCTGACCTTTGCGGCGCGCCCC
The DNA here is from genome assembly GCA_018716805.1 of Candidatus Faecivicinus avistercoris. Taxonomy (GTDB): domain Bacteria; phylum Bacillota; class Clostridia; order Christensenellales; family Aristaeellaceae; genus Faecivicinus; species Faecivicinus avistercoris. The sequence continues at coordinate 16,114 of DVJL01000033.1, forward strand.
TATGGCGACGTCGCCATCGCCGGCATGACGATCGTCGCGCGCATCATGCAGTTTGCCAACAGCTGCCTGATCGGCTTCGGTCAGGGCTTCCAGCCCGTCTGCGGCTTCAACTACGGCGCAAAGCTGTACGCACGCGTGCGCGAAGCCTTCTGGTTCTGCGTGCGGCTGTCGACGGTCGTGTTGATTGGCCTGGCCATCATCGGCGCCGCGTTCGCCCATCCGATCGTCGCAATCTTCCTCGACGACGCGGACGTCATCCGCATTGGCACCGACGCGCTTCGCTGGCAGTGCCTGACCTTCCCGCTCGCAGCATGGACGACGATGTGCAACATGATGACCCAGACGACCGGCAAGGCGGTGCGCGCTTCGTTCCTCGCCATGGCGCGGCAGGGCCTGTTCTTCGTTCCGACGGTGCTGATCATGCCGCAGTTGCTCGGGCTGTTGGGCGTTGAGATTTCGCAATCGATCGCCGATGTGATCTCGTTTGTGTTCGCCATCCCGATCGGCCTGTCGCTGCTCAATGAAATGAAGCGCGACGAAGCCGCGCTGGCGGCAGATTCATCCGCACACCCGGCGGCCTGAGCCGCGCTCCGCGCCAGCGAGACGATTTTCTTCCCCCTAATTCCAAATACCCTAGAGCCTGTTTTAAAACCCAGGACTTGTGTGCGAAACGTCGATGTAGTAAACCAAGGACATGAAAAGACATGAATTGAAAGAAGAACAATGGAACAGGATAAAGGATATGCTGCCGCCAGAGCGAAAACCTCAGGGAGGCCGGCCCGGGAAAAGCAACCGGGAAATGCTCAATGCAATGGTATA
>DVJL01000034.1 GCA_018716805.1 Candidatus Faecivicinus avistercoris
TAGAAAAGGACGCGCCGTGGTGGTGGCAAAACTTCCATTCGTTCTTTATTGTCGACATGGTAGAAACCGCGCCCACAGCCAAGGTCACCGGTGATACGTCGGATGGCTACCATACCTTTAACGAGCTGTACCACCATCGGGCAATTCTGTTCAGTGTGATTTGTAATTCCATGCCGAAGATGTGCTGGAAGTCCAAGAAGCACCATGATGGCACCATGTTCGATGGAATGTTCATCGTCGGCATTGATACGCCGGAAGGGCAAGCTACATACCATTACGATTTAGACCCGTATTGGAATATGTTCCATGTGAAGGAAGTTGATTCTGCACCGGAATGGGACGGGCATACACCAGACGAAGCCATTCGGCGTATCGGCACACTTGCCATGGTGAAAGACGCCGAACCTGTGCGGCATGGGGAATGGATACTTAATCCAAGCAACCTCTACGATGACGCGACGTGGGTATGCTCGGTGTGTGGGCACGAGTGGGTGCTGATTGATGGCACACCCCAGGAAAACGACATGCATTACTGCCCCAAATGCGGCGCGAGGATGGATGGAGGCAAAAACAATGGCACAGCAAAATGACACGAACACGGAGCACAGAAACGAATGGGCGCGCGAGGTCTTTCAAAAGGTCATGACTGCGAAGCCTGAGACATACGGCGGTAAGATTGTGGAGGACGGACTGCTGCGCACCGAGCCGGGGGACATCTACCAGTTCGAGGTGGATGCGCGGCTGGAGCCTGCCATCTTCCGCACGATCTACGTCGGCCGCGAAGGTAAGCGGCGGCTGGCGGACGAATGGGCGGTCTATGCAGACGGCAAGGCTGTGTGGCAGAGGGGAAGTCTTGGAATCGCCGATGGAACCAATGCTCGGGCGTATAAAATATAACCTGCAGGAGGCGGACCATGGAAATTGAAAAGATCCTTGCCCGGCCGCGAAGGATACGGGCGCGAATGGAAGAGCAGCGCGAGCGCGTGGATCGGCTCGAGGCATTTGCCCAGCGCTGCACATCGAGCTGGTCGGATACGCCGGGCGGGCACGGCGGGGATGCGCGCTACGACGCCGTGGCAAAGCTGGTCGAGGAGCGAAAAAAGCTCCTCGGCCTTGCCGCGTCCTATCAGGAAGCGCTCTGGGCCGTCAACGACCTGATCGAGCGCCTCCCTAAAGAGCGCATGCGGCAGGCGGTCAAACTCCGGGCGCTTGACGAGCTCAGCTGGCGCAAAGCCGGCCGGGAAATGGGGATCAGTCCGCGATCCGCGCGAAGATGGTACATAAGGGCGGTGGCGTGGCTAACCGAGGACAATCCATAAACGCCCGGGCCTTGAGCCCGGGCAATTGTTATTCGTCGGGGTTGGTTTGCCGCTTGCGCGCGATCCAGTCGGCGCGATCCTGTTTTTTGCGCTCCCGCTCCGCTACGTATGCCTGCGTCGCATCCGGATACGTGGGAATTTCCTCGACGTACCATCCGCCGCAGCAGGTCTTGGGCGTGACGGGCTTGCCATCGCGCAAACATGCTGCCTGTTTACGAAACATGCTGCTTGCACTCACAGTATTTGGAAAATCTGCGGGGCGTGAGCGCACGAATAGACTGAGGTTTGTGCAGACGTGCCGGTTGCCGCTTGGATCAATCAATTTCCATGTCTTAGCATTGATGTTGGTCTCAAAGCGCCCTGCCAGCGGGGAATTTTGCGCGGCCTTGCTGGCTTTTTCCGCAGTTGCGCGCATTACATCCGCGTGATCGCGCGCATACTCCTTGCGCATTTGCGCAAACTTCTCGGTCGCGGCGCGGTATTTGCCCGTTCGCGCAGCTCCGCCAGCCGCGCCCCGGCAATCTGGACAATACCGGCTGTTCACACCGAGTTTAACGCTGTACGCTTTGCCACAGACTTCGCAAGTCGCACGCACTTTGCCTCTGCAATTCATACACTTGCGCTGATAAGCGTATGCAGTTTGAAATTCGCGGCCGCATACGCTGCAAATCCTTTGGTGCATGTTTCCCCCTATCCGATGGATCGCGGTAAGCCGTCGATCATGATTGCATCTCGGCCTGTGTTGTCCACCCAGTCTACTGCGTCGATTTCATCGACGCTGAGCGGCTGGCGTCCCTGCCAGTCGTTGGGCGTAAACTGTATGCCGTCGGCCAGTATCACGGCCATCCATCCACCCTCGGGATGGTCGACGATGTAATACATGCCGTATCCATCGATTTCCCGCGCAGCCATGATCGGGCATAGCGTCGATGTGCCATATGCCCAGTCATAGACCGGCAAGCTGTCCGCGATCCCGCGCAGGTAAGCCTGAGAGACATCCAGCGCACTTGCAACGGCGGGCAGGAGCTTGTTGCCCAGCTCGCGCCGCCCCTTGCGGTACTCGGTGAGACTTTCCGCGCTCGTGCCCAGTTGGGCGGCAAGCGCGGCCGTGTCCACTCCGCGCATCCGGCAGGCAGTGTCAAAATTTGTTGTCATATGATCCCCCCTTTGCGATTTTGTAAGTCAAACAGGCCCATACTGCAGCATGGGCCTCATTCTACTTTCTGCCCGCGTATGTGCTCACGGGCGGGCGTCGTCTATTGTCGTTACAGCGCTACCCGCAGGTAGCGCCCTCCGCCCTCGGGCGTCCAGACTACCCGGCTAATTTCCTTTCCGGATTTCGTCCAGACGGTGACGGTCTCGCCGCCCTCACAGCGGCCGTACTGCTCCGCAGCTTTCATTGCGCTGCGGCTGTCGGTGGGATACTCGCGCTCGTGCGAGGCGTTGCTCGCGATGGTGATGATGTACTTCATTTTATTTCACCCATTTCTTGTTCGCTGGACTCTCGCCCTTGCTGTGATTATATTATAGCAACAATTTGTTGTTATGTCAATAGATAATATAGAAAATTAACAAAACAAATTGAAATAGCTGTGCGCCCGTCTGGATGAGGCAGTCCGGAGATCCAGGTCGATGTCCTGCAATCGTCCGTTGACATGCCCCGCCAAATGTGCTATAATGCTAATGTGGTGTTGTGTGTATAGCGATATTTCCCGGAGGGCGGCAGAGATGCCGCCCTCTTGTCATGCCGCAATGCATGATATTAGGATTGCGCCAATCTGCCATAATGCAAGGGCCGCGCAAAATATATATTGACAGCAGTATATGAGTGTGGTATAATAGATGGCAGGGAGGTGAGCAGGATGGGGACTGATGCGCAGCGCAGGGCTGTCAATAAGTACTTGCGGTCACACTATGATCGCATTACACTGCGCCTGCCAAGAGGCAAGCGCGAGATGATCCAGGTCGCAGCCGATCAGGCGAGTGAGTCGGTCAACCAATATATCCTGCGGGCGGTTATGGACCGCATGGGCATTGATGACTGGGCAGACAAGGAGGCAGACTAGGATGTATGATCAGCTGGAGTACAACAACAGCGCGGAGCTGTGCGAGCGCATGGCGGCAGAGTGCGATACCGCAATCCTTGCATTTTCTACGGGCAAGGACAGCATTGCGGCATGGCTGCAACTGCGCAAGTATTTCCGGCACATCGTACCCTATTACTGCTACTTTGTGCCGGGGCTTCAGTTCGTGGAGGAGTCGCTCAAATATTACGAGGACTTCTTTGGGTGCCATATTTACCGGCTGCCGCACCGGTCGTTCTTCCGCTTTATACGCGGCCTGGTCCATCAACCGCCAAGGCGCGTATCCATAATCGAGCGCGCGAACCTACCGTCAGAGTCGGAGTATGACGACGACACAATCGGCGAGATGATCCGCAATGTGGCTCATCTGCCGGATGGCGCTTATGTAGCGACTGGCGTGCGGATGGCCGACAGTCCATACCGCCGCATTGGGATTAAGTCGCATGGGGCGATCAATCACAATGCCAAGCGATTTTACCCAGTATACGACTGGGTAAAGGCAGATTTGCTGCAGGCATTTGAAGAATCCGGCGTCAAGATGCCGGTCGATTACAAGATGTTTGGCCGGACGTTTGATGGGCTGGACTATCGTTTTTTGGAGCCGCTCAAGCGCTGGTATCCTGAGGATTACCAGCGAGTGCTGGATTGGTATCCATTTGCCGAGCTGGAGCTTGCGCGTTGGGATGGGTTGGACAAACTCCCCAAGCGCAGAGCGAGCGAAATCCTGTAAGGGGGGCTGAGTATGGGTTGGAGAGATATACAACATGACGACGCAGCGCAGGCGGAGGAAAAACAAGAGGCGTTTGATGGGCTGGAAGAGCTGGAAACGCAGTTTGCCCAGGACATGGACGAGCTGCATGCGGCATTCCGCGAGCGCGCAGCGCGGGAGAATCAGCGGTTTGCGGACGTGACAGATACGGACTACTATTTCTGCGTGTGCTTCCGCTCGCAGGAGCAAATGGTCGAGTTTTGTGAAAGCGTTGGGCTGAATCCCGACGAAATCTATATTGACGGAAAGGAGTTTGCCAAGAAGATCCGGCGTGCGATCAACACTCCTGATCCCCAGATGCCAAGGAGGCAGTCGGGGTGGAAAGAGCTGCAGGATCGCGCGATGGATGGCTAAATGCAACAGTATAAAACAGACGCATACGATTTGCGATGCGTCTGTTTTTGATTTTTGGAAGGGGGTGATTGCATGAATACGCTTTCGACGATTCGTAGGGCGACTGGGCAGACGCGTTTTTCTTCCGGCGCTGCAACCCGGCTGTCGAACAGGCTCCGCTCGCAGATGAGCAGGAGAGCCAGCGCAACTGGGCGTTAAAATTGGAGCAAACATTGAACGAAAGGAGAGATCGGCGTGGCGAGAAAGCGAAAGGAAATTGATCTGGAGCAGGTCGAAGAGATGGCTGCAGAGCTATGTACGCAGGAAGAAATCGGACGCGACATGGGATTTGAACGAACGATGTTCCATCGCCGCGCCGATGTCCGCAAAGCATTTGAGCAGGGGAAAAATCAGGGCCGAATGAGTCTGCGGCACATGCTTTGGCGCGCAGCGAAGAGCGGAAATATCCCCGTATTGATTTTTTTGGCAAAAAATGAGCTTGGGTACAGCGACGACCCGGAGAGCCTGAAGCTCGCGCGCGAAAAAATGGAGATGGAAAAGGCACAGAACGATGCGCTGATGCAAACAATCCCGAAGATTGTGCGCGAAACAGACGGAGGAGTGCGCGTCGATGAATCATAACGAGATCATCGCAGATGTGTACAAGCCCGTATCTCTGGATGTAGATCGGATGGGCCATGACGAATACTGGCTCAAGGGTGGGCGCGGAAGCCTGAAATCGAGCTTTATCAGCATAATGATTGCGATGGGGATCATGGATGATCCCATGGCAAACGCGATCATCTACAGGCGTGTTGGAAATACGATCAAAGACAGCGTGTTTGAGCAAATGGTCTGGGCGATCGACAAGCTCGGCATGAGTGGATGGTTTCGGCTGAAGCTATCTCCGCTGGAAATCATATACAAGCCAACGGGACAGCGGATCATGTTTCGCGGCGCGGACGATCCGATGAAGTCAAAGTCGATCAAATTGTCTCGTGGATATTTTAAGTATTTGTGGTTTGAGGAGTTGGCGGAATTTCGCGGAATGGAAGACGTGCGAATGATCAAGCAATCTGTGTTTCGCGGCGTCCAAAAGGCGATTACATTTTACTCTTACAACCCTCCACCGACGATGCAAAATTGGACAAACGAGGAAGCGCTGCGCGTGCGCCCAGGCCGGCTGGTAATGCATACCACTTATCTGGATGCGCCTCCGGAATGGTTGGGAGAAGCGTTTTTTGCAGAAGCGAAAGCGCTCGAAGCGGCAAACGAACGCGCTTACCGACATGAATACCTGGGCGAAGTCACCGGCACGGGTGGACAGGTGTTCGACAATCTGGCGATTCGTCCGATCACGGACGCGGAGACTGCGTCCTTTGGCGCGACGTATGCGGGGCTGGACTGGGGCTGGTTTCCGGATCCGGCGCACTTTGCGCGCTGCGCCTACTTCCCCGCACAGCGGCGGCTGTACATCTATGACGAGCTGCGCACGGTGCGCACGGCCAACCGGGATCTGGCGCGGCTGCTGATCGACCGCAAGGGCGTGACCCCCGGCGAGGAGATCATCGCCGACAGTGCAGAGCTTAAGTCCATCGCCGACATGCGCGACGAGGGCCTGCGCGTAATCGGAGCGACCAAGGGGCCGGGCAGCGTGGCGGCGGGCACCAAGTGGCTGCAGTCGCTCAGGGAGATCGTGATCGACCCCGAGCGGTGCCCAGAGACGGCTCGGGAGTTTTCGACTTACGAGTACGAGCGGACGCGCGAGGGAACCTACGTTGACACCTACCCGGACAAGGACAACCACTCGATTGACGCGGTGCGGTATGCGCTCAACCGCGTGTGGATGCGGAGGGATTTGTAATGTTGGAGCGCATCAGGGAGTTTGTGCGCGCGCTGTTTCGGCGGCGCGTGCCGCCGCAGCCCGCGGAGGTCGACCGCTACGCGGAGCAGTACGAGGACATCTCGACGAGCGGGATTTCGGCCGTCATCGCCAACAAGCTGGGCATGCTGACCTTTGGCGATTCGACCTGCACCATCGACGATCAGGGCGGCGAGCGCGGCGCGCTGATCAAGGAGCTGCTCGAGCGCGTATGGGCCGACGGCCCATCCATCGCCGCACAGGCGTTTGGCAAGGGCGGCAAGGTGTTTGTGCCCTATGTGCACGAAGGGCACATCGACGTGCAGGCCATCGACCAAAACCGGATGCTGGTCGCCCGGATGGACGGCGACCGGATCGTCGAGGCAACGCTGGTGATCGACCGCTACGTCACGGCAGATCAGGCGTATTTGCTGCTGGCGGACTACTCGGTCGGGCAGGACGGCGTGCAGACGATCCAGTACGCGGCCTGCGAGCCGGGCGGACGGCGCGTGGCGCTGGACATCAACCCCGCGTGGGCATCGCTGCCGGAACTGATCACCATCGGCGGCACGGACCGCGCGCTGATCGGCTTTTTACGGTGTCCGCGCGACAACCGGCGCGACACGCACATCCACGGCGTGCCCATCACCTACGGCGTGGAGGCAGACATTGCGGAGCTGGTCGAGCACATGCGGTGGTACCGGCGCGAGTACAAGCTCGGCCGGATGATGCTGGGCATGGATGCGCAGCTCTGGCGGCGTCCGGACGCGCGCAGCGCATCGGGCGATGCGGCGAGGGATCCCTACGGGGGCGTCACCATCGACGGCCTGCGCAAGACCGTGCAGGACGGGGACGATCCATTTATCCCCGTGGACAGCATGGTGCTGGGCGGGCAGACGCCGTGGCAGACCTATGCGCCTCAAATCCGCGCCGACGCCATGGAGCTGAGGTACAACACGCTGCTCCGGCGCGTCGAAAAGGGATGCGGGCTCTCGCAGGGCATTCTGACCGAGCGGCAGCAGCTCAACTACGCCAACCGCGACGAGGTGCGCGCCGCGCAGTACGACACATTCGCCACCATCCGCGCCATGCGCGACGCGTGGGAGGATGCTGCCGCTGATCTGGCTTATGCGATCGACGTGCTGGCCGAGGCGTTTGGACTGACGCCCGCCGGCGCGCGCGGGCAGTACGAGATCGAGTACGACTGGGACACCAGCCTGATCGAGTCCAGCACCGAGGCATGGGCGCAGCTGACGGAGCTGCAGTCCCTCGGCGGCGCGAGCAAGGCGGAACTCAGGCAGTGGGTGCGCGGCGGCACGATCGAGGAGGCCGAGGCCGACATCCAGCGCATCTCCGAGGAGCGCGCGCAGGACGCACAGCTCGCCGTAGACCGCATGATGGCGCAGGGTGGCAGCGACGCCGAAAGCGCCGAGGAGTAACCCATGCTGACCGAGCGGCAGCTCGACCAACTGGTCAGGGCATTTGAGCAGCGGATGCAGGAGATCGCAGAGGAGTACCTCACCAAGATGGGCGAGCACCTCAAATCCATCGGCAGCCTCACGGCCAGCGATCTGCACAGGCTCAGGGAGCTTGCGCGGATGGATGCCAATCTGGCCGGGATCCGCGCGAAGATCGCCGAGGCTGCGAACATCTCCGCATCAGAGGTCGAGGCCGTGCTGCTCGCGGCGGCGCAGAGCGACGTGGAATTTGCACAGGCGTGGTTTGGCGAGGCCGCGGCGGGCATCTCGGCATCCTCCCCCGCGCTGTTGGAGATCGTGCGCGCGCAGGCGGCGGTGACGGCGGGCGAGCTGGTCAACCTGTCGCGCACGACGATCGAGTCGTCGCTGTACCGCGAGGCGATCGACGCGGGCATCCGCGCCGTGCAGACGGGCATGACGGACTACACAAGCGCCATCCGCAAGGCCGTGCGCGAGGCCGGCGCGGGCGGGCTGCGCGTGCAGTACCCGAGCGGCTTGACGCGGCGGCTGGACACCGCCGTGCGACAAAACATCTTGGACGGCGTGCGCAGCCTTAACCGCGCGTACCTCGACGAGATCGGCCGGGAGGTCGGCGCGGACGGCGTGGAGATCTCGGCGCATGGACTGTGCGCAGAGGATCACCTGCCCTATCAGGGCGGGCAATACTCCAACGCGCAGTTTGAGCGCATCCAGCAGAGCCTGCGCCGGCCGTTTGGCAAGTGGAACTGCAAGCACACGATCTACCCGATCATTTTGGGGGTATCCGAACCGGCCTACACCGCCGAGCAGCTCGAGCGCTACCGCCTGAGCAGCTCCGAGGAGATCGAGATCGGCGGCAAGACGCGCACGCGGTACCAGTGGACGCAGGTGCAGCGGCGCATCGAGACGGAGATCCGCGAGCAAAAGGACATCGCGATCGCGGCAAAGGCCGTGGGCGACGATCCGCTCCGGCGCGAAGTCCAGCGCACAATCAACGCCTATCAGCTGCAATACGACAAGATCAGCCGCGCGGCCGGACTGGAAGCGCAGAAAAACCGGATGCGCGTGGCGGGGTTCCATGCGGTCAAGGCATCGAAGGGGTGAAATCATGACGGAAATCATTACCATCGCAGAGGATAACAGCGTAAGCTATTCGTCGGGCGCGTTTGTGCTGAACCTCACGATCGACAACCAGAACGCGGTTGACCGCATCGAATTTGTGCTGCCGGAGAGCGTAGGCAATCCTGCGGACTGGGCGTGGCGCGTTGAGATCTCGCAAAACGGCGAGACGAGCTGGGTCGCGCTGGCGGACGACGTCGTATGGATTCCGCGCGCGGGGGCTGTGACCTTTGGCAAGTGCGAATTGCAGCTGGTGGGCGTGCAGCCCGCCGAGGACGGCAGCTACAACCGCGTGTGGAAATCGCGCGTGTTTAAGGCCAACGTGCTCGAGAGCATCAACGCGGTGCTCGATGCGGAAGAAGCGTCCGCGCTCGACGACATCGTCCTCAAGGTCGAGGGCTACAAGGATGCCGCCGAATCATCTGCCCAGGCCGCAGCGTCCAGCGCATCCGCGGCGCAGGCAGCGCAGACCGAAGCCGAGGCGGCACAGGACGCCGCTGAAGATGCCCAGTCCGCGGCAGAGACCGCACAGGGCAAGGCTGAGGCCGCGCAAACTGCGGCAGAGACGGCTCGGGCGGGCGCAGAAACGGCGCGCACGCAGGCTCAGGCTGCGCAGAACGCAGCAGAGACGGCGCAGGGAAAAGCTGAAGATGCGCAGGAGGCCGCAGAGGCGGCGCAGGCAGCGGCAGAGGGTGCGGCCGAGGATTTGTCCGCTGCTGTCGCCAGCGCAGCTCAGAGCGCGAGCAGCGCTGCACAGAGCGCCACGGATGCGTCTGGATATGCGTCGGCTGCGTCCAGCTCTGCCACCGCCGCCGCAGGCTCCGCCACCACTGCGCAGGGTCATGCGAGTGCGGCCCAGACGGCACGCGCCGGTGCAGAGAGCGCCCAGTCTGCAGCGGAGACGGCTCAGGGGCTTGCGGAGGATGCTCAGGAGGCGGCGGAAACCGCGAGGAATGCCGCGCAGAGCGCACAGTCTGCTGCAGAATCTGCAAAAAGTGGCGCTGAGGCGGCCAAGAGCGGCGCGGAAACGGCGAAGACTGCGGCCGAAACCGCGGCCGGAAACGCATCGGACGATGCTGATGCTGCGGCGTCCAGCGCGAGTGCGGCAGCACAGTCCGCACAGGCGGCGCAGGAAGCTGCCCAAACGGCGCTTGGAATCATCGACGACGAGGTGATCTCCGGGGACAGCACCTGGAGCAGCGATAAGATTTCCGATGAAATTGAGCAGTCCATGCTGGGCTTCAGCGTGGTGGATGGCGCGCTGTGCGTGACCTACAACGAGCAAGGAGGGACAACATGAGCGAAATCACAAAACCGATCCTTTTGGACGAAACAGGGCAGCGAATAGCGGATGCGCTGGAGCTGATCGCCATTGCGCAGGCGGGCGAGGCCGCCGACATTCAGAGCTGGGCATCGGTTCAACAGATCGTGCGCAACGGGCTGGGGCCGAAGGCGTTTCCCGTGGGCGCGCGCCTGACGTCCGCCCATTCGTCCTACACATCCATTGAATGGGACGTCGTGGCCCACAACCAGCACAAAAAGCCGGGCGACGACAGCGCGCCCACCATGACGCTGTTGATGCACGCCTGCATATATGGGCGCCCGTTCGACGCGCTCGAGCTGCTGTGGGCCAACACGGGCGAAAGCGCCCTGCCCGCGGGAACGTACAACTTCACATTGTACAAAGGCGGCAACGGCGGACGGACAGAAGAAGACGGCACCTATCAATTTACGACCACCGAGCCGATCCCCGCGGGCGGCGGATGGACGCACAACAAGGTCGGCAACTCGTACGCCACCGCCGGCGACTACAAGCCGGAAAACATCACGTCCGGCGTCGTGACGACCTACGACGCAAGCGGCAGCCAGATCGAAGGCAACCTGACCGTCACCGCCGGCAACGGCGGCACCAGCCTGGGCACGGCCAGCAACGCGCAGGGCGATATCGTCGACACGGTGGGCAAGTTTAATTCCGTCATGCGGCGCGCCTACGGCTCGAACCACTGGGGCGAGAGCGCGGCCCGGCAGTGGCTCAACAGCGACGCGGCCGCGAACGCATGGTGGACGAAGCAGACGGTCTTCGACCTCCCGCCGTCTTATGCGAACCAGGCGGGCTTTTTAAGCGGGCTGGACGCGGACTTCCTGGCCGCCGTCGGCCCCGTGGACATCGTGACGGCCTACAACACCGTCTACGACGTGAACGGCACGATCACGGGCACCTACACCACGCGCGACCGCTTTTGGCTGCCCAGTCGCGTCGAAATGGGCTACGGCCCTGAAAACAGCATCAGCGAGGGCAGCGTGCTGCCCTACTACGACGGGGCCAGCGAAACCGACAAGATCAAGTACGACATCGCAAGCCCGACGATCGCCCGTTACTGGTGGCTGCGGTCGCCTCAACCGTGGCTCGCCTACAACGTTCGCTGCGTGTACCCTTCGGGGGCTTTGAATAACCTCAACGCGAACAACGGGTTCGGGCTGGCGGCGGCTTGCGTTATCTACTGATAATAAAGGGGAGATGCAAATGGTAAACCAAGAACTCAGGGAGGCACGCTCACGCGCAGTCACCGACATGGTGCGCGCCGAGATGCTCGACGTGCTGCGCTCAGGCTATGATAAAGCCGTAGCAGCGCAGGACGAGGACACGGCAGCGGAACTCGCCCGAAAGATTCGCAACAAACTGCTGGCAAACTGCGACGCGGAGGTTGCGCTCGACCGGCTTGGACTTTCTGCGCCTACGCTCGAAAACTCTTTCTCGATCACGTCGTGGCTTGGGTTTTTGCAGACCCTTGCCAACGCACTGGTCGGAGAATGGGCGCAATACCGGCAGGCGCTGCGTGATTTGCCAGAACAGGAAGGCTTCCCGTTTAACATTCAGTGGCCGGTTTCGCCGGACTACGTGGAATCGCTGGAGGCACAACCATGAACCCGCTGCACCTGATCTGGATTTGTCCGGTATGCTTTGCGGCGGGGATTGTTGTCGCGGCGCTGCTGGCGGCGGGAAAATCGCAAAATTAAGATACGGCATTGAGCCGCGGTCCTGAAAAATGCAGGATTGCGGCTTTTATTATGCAAGCCCCCAAAAAATACTGTCCGGGAAGACGCGAAACTATCAAGGTGAGTGGAAAGAACCACGCGAAAAAACTGCAAACCGATTGGAGGTTAATCACATGACGAGAGACGACATCAAGAAAATCTTTGGCGAAGCGACGGACGAACAGGTCTCTGCAGTATTGGACATCCACAGCCGGGACATCGGCAAGGCAAAGTCCGGCGGCGAAAAGCTGCAGTCGGAACTCGACAAGCTCAAATCCGAGCTGGAGACGGCACGCGGCACCATCTCGGAGCTGGAAGCCAACAAGGCCGACGCCGGGAAACTGCAGGCGCAGCTCGACGCCTACCGCGAGGCCGAAGAACAGCGCAAGGCAGCGGAGAAGGCCGCGGCAGAAAAGGCCGAGCTGATGGAGCGCATGGACGCCGTGCTGGGCGGGCGCAAGCTCATCCACGACCGGATGCGCGATCTGCTGGCTGATGATTTCAAGGCCGCGCTCGCCGACAAGGCCAACCGCGGGAAGTCCGACGCGGAGATCTTCGACGCGCTGACCAAAGATCAGGGCTATTTCGCCCCGCAAAATTCTGCCGGCGTCAATATGCCCAAGCCGGGCGACGTGGGCAAATTCGCGGGGATCGACAAGGCCGGATTCTTCAAGCTCGGCGGCGACGACCAGGCTCGGTTCAAGGCCGAGCGCCCGGAGGAGTTTTACCGCCTGTTCCCACAACTGAGAAAGGAGTAATCAACTATGGCAAGCTATCTCAACTTTGCGTTTGATCCTGAGCTGTTTTTGCTCAACTGGCAGAACACGCCGGATCTGACGCTCACCGCGCTGTACGATTCCGGCGCGGTGCAGGAGAATTCGCAGATCGCGAACCTGATTTCCAACGGATCGGATTTTTACACCATCCCGTTTTACGACGTGCTCGGCGGCACGCCCGTGAACTACGATGGCGCGACGAATATCACCGCGACCGAGCACAGCGGCACGGCGCAGAACGGCATCGTCTATGGCCGTGCGAACGCCTGGAAGGCGCGCGATTTCATCCGCGATTTCAACTCCGGCGCGAACCCGATGCAGTCCATCGCTGCGCAAGTCGCGCGGTTTTGGCAGAAGCAGCGTCAGGCAACCTTGCTCAAGATCCTCGACGGTGTGTTTGGCATCACCGACGATGAGACCGACAACTGGGACGCCTGGCAGCTGCACACCACCAACCTCGCCAGCACGACCACCAGCGCGACCGACGCCAACAAGATCACTGAGACGACCATCGCCGACACGATCCAGAAGGCCGTGGGCGACAACGCCGATGTGTTTTCCATGGCGATCATGCACAGCGCCATTGCCAACGCGCTGGCGAAGCTGGAGCTGCTGGAGTACCGCAAGTACACCGACGCCAACGGCGTCCAGCGCCCGCTGCGCATCGCGGACATCAACGGCATGGCGGTCATCATCGACGACGGCGTGCCGGTCAAAGCGTCCTCCACCGCGACCGGCGAAAAGGAGTACACCACCTATCTGTTCGGCGCGGGCGCGATCCAGCATGCCTCCGCTCCGGTGCAGGTCCCCTATGAGACCAAGCGCGACGAGCTGACCAATGGCGGCGAGGACTACCTGATCACCCGCATCCGCGAGACGATGCACCCCAACGGATTTTCGTTTGTCAAGCCGTCCGCCAGCTACACCTATTCGCCGACCGACGCCCAGCTCGGCGCGGCGGCAAACTGGAAGCTGGTCGGCGAGGCGAAGGGCATCGCCATGGCGCGCGTCATTACCAACGGCTGAGGAGGTGCGCACATGTACTATATGCACAAGAACGCGGTCTACGGCGAGATCGCCGACGGCGGCGCGGTGCGGTATGTGCGGCTCAGAGTCCGGGACGACGGCGGCAGCGTGACGGTGGAGCCGGCGGGCGAAAGTCTGCCGGCGCTCCCCGGCGGCGCGACGCCGATGACCCGCGCCGAGCTGATTGCCCGTGCACCGCGCGAAGCAAAGCCCGCAGCAAAGAGCAAGGGGCGGTGATCCCATGCCGTATTTGGATCAGGCGGAGTACCTCGAGATGGGCGGCACGATCTCCGAGGACGATGAGCTGCGCTACCAGCGCCTGGAATCCCGGGCGAGCCACGCCATCGACCGCGCGACGCACGGCCGGATCAATGGAGAAAAGCCCGTGCGAAACGCCGTGAAGTTTTGCATTTACGAGATGATCGAGCGCTATGCCTCCGACGAGGCCATGACCGGCATGAGCGGCCGCGAGATCGCGAGCATGTCCAACGACGGCGTAAGCGTGAGCTATGTGTCCGGCGCGAGTGCGTCGGGCGGCAGCGCGTCTGCCCTCCGGGATACCGAGAGCATCCGCGCATGGCTGATGGACGAGGTGGACGGCAACGGCACGCCGCTGTTGTACGCGGGGGTGGATGCATGAGCGATTATCTGCCGTTTGGCGGCGACACCGTGACCGTGCTGCACCGCGTGAGCGGCGAGAGCTATACGCCCTGCGTCGTGCTGGGGGCGTCGTGGCAGCAGCGCGCCGTGCGCGCCATCGCCAACCGAGACGCAGAGCTGTCCGACGAGACGATCTGCCGCATCCCTGCGGGAAACGTGGTGCCGGATCCCGGCGACGTGATCGTGTTGGGCACCTGTTCCGAGAGCGCGGCGGACGACATCGCGCTGACCGCGCTGCTCGAAAAGTACCGCGCGCAGGGGGCGTTCCGCGTCCAGAGCGTCGCGGACAACGCCCGGCCCGGAATGCCGCTGGCGCACTACGCCGCGAGGGGGAACTGACCGTGAACATCGACGTGGAAGTCTCCGAGGTCCACATCAACGTGGGCAGGCTGCTGAACAAGGTCAACGGGAACACGCTCGGGCGCGAAGCCGCGCGGGAGTGGTGGCGGCTGTATGCGGACTGGACGCCGTTTCGCGAGGGCGATCTGTACAATGACGTGCGGTTCCGCCCGTGGGAAATCCACCACGTCGTGCCCTATGCAAAGTATCAGTACTACGGCGACGGTTTCCACTTTTTCCGCGGCTACCATCCGCGCGCGGCATCCCGCTGGGACAAGCGCGCGGAGCCGACTCAAAAGCCAAAGCTGGTGCAGACGCTCCAGCGCTTTGTAGACAGAGGAGGGCTGCACCTTGGCGAGTAAACACGACGCCGTGCGCGACTGGCTCCTTACCTGTCCCAGCTTGACGAAGCTGGGATTTTTGTTTGGTAAGGCGGAGATCGGCGGCGCGATCATCATCCCCTCCGACACGCAGCTCTCTGCGTACATTGACGGCTCGGAGCAGCGGCAATACGCCTTTGAGCTGGCGATCTATCTCCCTGCGAGCTACATGGCGGGCGATGGCAACATCCAGCAGCAGGAGATCGTCGACGGCGTGGCCGAGTGGGTCGCCGCGCAGAACGCAGCGGGCAACCTGCCGGCATTTCCGACAGGATGTCAGCCCATCGAGGCGCGCGTACTCGAATCCGAGGCGCCATACATCGCTGCTCAGGACGAGAACGTCGCGAAATACGTCATTCCATTTGCAATCGACTATTATAAGGAGGCCTGAACATGCCCGAAGTATCGCTGAGAAAGCATGAATTCATTCCGTTTATCGACACGTCCGGCGGGAGCGAGCCCGACTCCTACACGTGGAGCCGCGTGGACAAGTCCACGATCTTCTCCCTCAATCCCAACCCGCAGACCGAGACGAACGATTACATCTCCTATGAGGCGGCGGTGACCGAGGTCACGAGCTACCAGCCCGAGCTTCCGCTGGAGATCACGCTGGACGAGGGCAATCCCGTCTACGATTTCCTGTTCGAGATGCTCTACGACCTGCCCATCGGCGAGGCCGTCAAGGTGCCGTTCCTGCTCTGCTTTGCCGGCACGGACAAAAAGGCGTGGCTCGTGCCGAAGGCGACGATCACGCTGGGCGAGCTGAACACCGTCGACCGCGTGCTGTCGTTTACGGTCGGTATCGGCGGCGACATCCAGCGCGGCACCTACGCGATGTCCAGCGGAAAGCCTACCTTTACGCCGGCGGACGCCGCCTGATGCTTCGCCCGAATTACGCCTGCGACGCGCCCCCGACCCAGATCGAGGTCGGGGGCGCAATGTACGACGTGGAGACCGACTGGCGCGTGTGGATCGACATCACCCGCCTTTTGGGCGACCTGATCCCCAACGCCGATACGGACGAGCGCCGCAGGCACAATGCCGAGACGTGGTCGCAAATCCAAGAGTTGGCATTTGGCGGGGCGCTGGTGGACGAGCATCCCGCGGAGGTCATGCGCGCCGTGTGCGATTTTGCGCAGGGCTATCCCTGCGCGCCCATCCGCCGCGAACCGGGCGGGCCGCGCGTGCTGTCGCACGACTATGATCTCAACTGGATCGTGCTCGCCATCCGAGCGCAGTTTGGCGTGGATCTCTCCTACCATCGCAGCGATCCCTTCCATTGGTGGGAATTCCGGCTGATGGAGCAGGCGTTGAGCGGCGACCACTACATCCTGAGCCTCATGGACGCTCGGGGTTACAAGGGCAAGGATCTGGAGCTGATCAAACGCCGGAGGATGTGCGCGCTGCCCAAGGAGGAAACGGCCGCGGAGCGTGCGCACAGCGAGGACGTCATGGCCGAGATACTGGCCGATACAGAGCAATAGGAGGACAACGATATGCAGATCAACACCGACATCGAGCGCGTGGTCGTGGAGATCGACGGCGCAGAGTACGAGGTTGCCGAAAATACGGAGGCAGTCGCCGACAAGCTGATTGAGGCGCAGGTCAAGTGCGCCGGCCGCGCGGAGTATCACCTTTGGCGTGCCGAGCTGGAGATCCTATTGGGCAAGTCTGCCTGCAAGGAGCTGTTTAATCGCGGCAAGGCCGAGAATCTCGACCGGCTCGAGCGCATCCACGCGGGCGTGATCGAGGCGTTTGAACGAAACCACGACGATCTCGCCGCAGAAAAGGCGGATCGCGCCGCCGAGCAGATGGCGAAGCTCTTCGCGCCGCTCAACGAGTTCTTGCGCCGCAGCGGGGCGCAGTCACAGGGCGGGAAGGTCGTCAGGCGAAAGGAATGATTTGACCGCACGGGCAAAAGCGAGGTGAACCCATGGCCGACGGAATTGTAATCAAAATCAGCGGCGACGACAGTCCGCTGCGAAAAACGCTTGCTGGCATCGGCAAGACTGCGTCAGCTTCCTTAAAGGGCATCACGGCGGTCTCGGGCGTGCTCAGCGCGGCGTGGGGCATAGCGGGCGCAGCGACGGTCAAGTACAACGCCAACATTGAGCAGCTCACGACCTCGTTTGAGGTCATGACGGGCTCGGCTGAGGAAGCTGCGTCCATTGTCGAGCGGCTCAAGACGATGGGCGCGGACACGCCGTTTGAAACGCTCGACCTCGCCGAGACGACACAGCTGCTGATGAACTACGGCATAACAGCCGACGAGGCGATCAGCCGTATGTCCATGCTGGGTGACATCGCTCAGGGCAGCGCAGAAAAGATGCAGCGCATCGCCACAGCCTATGGTCAGATGTCGAGCGCGGGGAAAGTCCAGCTCGAGGACATCAAGCAGATGATCGAGGCCGGATACAACCCGCTGCAGGAGATCGCCGAGACGACCGGCGAGAGCATGGCGAGCCTGTACGAGCGCATCAGCGATGGCACGCTCGCCGTCGAGGAGATCACCGCAAGCATGGAGCGCTCTACGAGCGAGGGCGGCAAATACTTTGAGAGCATGGCCAAGCAGGCCGAGACGCTCTCCGGCCGCCTGTCCACGCTCAAGGACGAGGCGCAGTCCTTTTTGGGCAACCTGTTTTCGGGCGCAACGGACAGCCTGCGCGACGACGTCCTCCCCATGGCGACGGACATCATCGACGCTCTCAACACAGGCTTTGAGTCCGGAGGCATCGACGGGCTGATGAACGCATTTAACCGCGAGCAGCCCAAGCTCCTGACGTGGGGCGTCAACGCGGCGAAGAACGTGATGTCCGGCATCTCCAAACAGCTCCCGGGGCTGGTCAAGAGCCTGTTTTCCGCGCTCCCCTCTGTGCTCAGCTCGGCGACGGAGTTGACCCCGGAGCTGGTGACGTCGCTGATGGGCGTCGCGTCTGAGGTGGTAGAAAACCTGATCGCGCAGCTGCCGGAGCTCGTGCCAACAATTTTGGAAGGACTGTGGAATGTCGCCGGAAGCATCTCAACTGGAGCGGTGGACATCGTACGCAGCGTTGGAGACGGTATCGGCACGGCGCTCAAGAAGATCGGCCTGCTCGAATGGTCGCCCGAAGAAATCATTGAAAACTCGTTTGCCAACGTAGATCGCGATCATGTCGAAGAAATCAAGGCACAGATCAATATCAAACCTGAAGTTGAAGTTAAGGAACCAGAGGTCGAACTGACGAATCTCTACACCGAAATTGAAGAAGCCCTGACCGACGGACTTGCCGATACGCCTGAAATTGTTGACAGCCTGAAGCAAAAGGTTACCGACTATTACAACACGCAGATCGAAAACATCAATGCATGGCGCGAAGAGGCGCTTGCAAGCCTGGATTCCACTCTTCCCACGGAAGAATACGATGCTGCAGTTGCAGACATCAACGCTCAGGCGGATGCAATGGTCGCCGGACTGGAACAGGCAAGCAATGCGACCATCACATGGATCGAAACCAACGCTGGACGCTCCACGGCCGCGGTAGAGGCCAATGTCGAGGATTTGCGCACGATCTACAACAACGCATTGCAGTATGCGCAGTACATCGATGAGCTGACCGGAGATGCGCAGTCTACGATCGATAAGCAGCGCGAGTTGGTTGCGGCGGGCGCATCGCAGGATGAGAGCGTCATGGCAGGGGCTTTGATCTACTCATCCCAAGAGTACGCAAATGCCGTGGAAGAGGCCGAAAAGATCAAAACTGAGGCGCTCGTCAATGCGGCGAACCAGTATGGCGAGGACACCGAAGCGTACCGGCAGGCAGAAGAGCGCATTACACAGCAGTACGAAGAGAGCACCCAGCAGGCGCTCGACAGTTATCGTGCGAACCTACAGGCGTTGATAGGCGGCATGGCGGAAAGCCTTTCGCCGGATCGGTTGGAGCAGCTCAAGCCGTACATCGTAACGGAGACGCTCGCTGAAAACTTGAGCGGTCTGAACAATGAACTGCTCGCGCTGGCGAATTCTGGCGCACTTGATCTGTCCAATGCTGATGCTGTGCGACAAGCCATTGTCGACCGATTGGGTAAAGACCTCGGCCTGACCAACGATGACTGGGCTACCATTGCCTCCATGATGGGCGAGGACGTTGATCCGGCAACGGCAAAACAGGCGATCATGGATAGCCTTGTGCAATTACTGCAGGGGAGCGGCACAACAGGCGTATCGATGGATGGTGCACAATTACTCAGTGCAATGGGCCTGTTAAGCGGGCTTGACACGGGTGCACTCAGTGAAATTTCCAGCGAACTCGCGCCAATCATCCAAGCCGCAATCGAATCTGGCATGATACAGGGAATCGAGGGCGTCGATCTTACTGATCCGCAGACGCTCCTCTCTATCCTGCTCGGGACTTTTGGCGAAGAATCGGACATCACAATCGGTGTCGAACCCGAGGTCGAAGTAGAGGATCCGGAGGTTACAAACCCCGAGGGCGCGCGCGAGGAAATCGAGACCGCGACGGAGGCCGCGCTGGGCGGATCGGACGGCGAACCCGTCACCGTCGAGCAGGACGTCACCGCCGAGGCGCACGTCACGACGGACGTCAACACCGAAGAAGAAAGCGGCATCGAACAGGCGGTGCAGGAACAGATTCAGCAGACCGTTGGTGTGGATGTGACGGCGGACGTCTCCCTCAGCGTGAACGTCTCTGACAGCAAC
Organism: Candidatus Faecivicinus avistercoris; assembly: GCA_018716805.1. Classification (GTDB taxonomy): domain Bacteria; phylum Bacillota; class Clostridia; order Christensenellales; family Aristaeellaceae; genus Faecivicinus; species Faecivicinus avistercoris. The sequence continues at coordinate 19,856 of DVJL01000034.1, forward strand.
GCAACCGAGGTGGGCGTATCCTCCGGGCAGGAGATCGGCAACGGCATCGTCACCGGCCTCTCCGGCAAGAGCGCAGCAGTGACCGTAGCCGCCAGCGCTGTAGCGGGCGGCGCGACCACGGGCATCCGCGGCGCATACCAGCAATACTACTCCGCCGGGCAATATCTCGGTACGGGCCTTGCAAACGGTATCGCCAGCAAGCGCAGCGCCGTCATGGCACAGGCGCGATCCATCGCCAACGCGGCGGCAGCGGCCATCCGGTCGGCGCTGCAAATCTCCTCCCCGTCCAAGGTGACTACGCAGCTCGGCGAGTACACCGGCGAGGGGTTTGAGATCGGCCTGACGGACAGCCTGACCCGCGCTGTGGAGAGCGCGCGGCGCATTGCCGGCACGCTCAACCTGACCCCGCGCATGGATTTCCCGGACGTGACTGGCGCACTGACCGGCGCGGTCGGATCGATCTATGAGGCCGAGAGCGGGCGATCAATCAACCTGTACATCAACGGCAAGCAGATGGCCACCACGACGGCGGGCGACAACCGCTGGGCGCAGGCCAACCGCGCGCGCCGGATTGCACTGGGGGTGGGCAGAAAGCTATGAAAAGACTGGAAGAGGCGTGGTTTTCCTACGCCGGCGTCAAGAGCGACGCAATGGGCATCCTGCTGACCAGCATGCCCACGCGGCCACACCCCGCCGCAAATGGGGACTATGAGATCGTCCCCGGGCGCGACGGCCGGCTGTGGTTCCCCGACGACACCTACGACCAGATTGTCGTGCGCATCAACTGCGTGTCCGACGGCAGCGTCAGCATGGACGAGATCAACGCATGGCTCTCCGGCAGCGGCGATCTGATCTTCTCCGACGAGCCAAACCGGGCCTACCGCGCGCGCATCACCAAGGAGTTTGCGCGCTCGCCCAAGTACGCCCGCCTGACGGCGCAGGAATTCCCCGTGTCGTGGGACTGCGATCCCTACCGCTACCAGACGCCAGAGACACAGGCGCAGTCCGTGACAAACGGCGGATCGCTGGTCAACCCCGGCGCGGTCTCGCTTCCGCGCATCACAGTTGCCGGCACGGGCGATATTGCGCTGCTGATCGGCTCGCAGCTGATCGAGATCGAGGGCATGACCGACGGCGTCATCATCGACAGCGAGCAGCAGGACGCCATCGATTACGATGACGGGCTGACGCTGCGCAACGATCTGGTCGTGCTGGATGAGTTCCCCAAGCTCCTGCCGGGCGCGAACATCATCTCGTGGAGCGGCACGGGCACGGTATCGTCCGTGACCGTGCTCCCCCGCTGGAGGTATCTATGATTACGATTCACGCCGCCAATGCGACGGATTTTTCGACGCTCGGGCTGGGCGTGCTCCAGCCCATCGAGTGCGAGGTGGAGGAGACCGCCGGAGGGCGCTATGAGCTGACGCTGGTCCAGCCCATCACGGACGACGGCCGGCATCTGCTGATCGCAAACCACCGCATCATCCGCGCGCCCTCACCGGTGCGCGAAGCCCCCATCGATGCGGGCGCGCCCACGCCCAGCGTCCCGGAAACCGTATCGCGCGAGATCTATGAGGTCGACGTCAATACCCGGCTGCGCCTGCGCACAGGGCCGTCTACGAGCTACAAGATCATCGGACGGTACAAGGACGGTACACAGGTCATCAAGCTCGAGGAAAACAATGGATGGTACCGCGTGGAGGTGTGCTCCGGCGGCGCGACCGGCTGGATGTCCGCGCAATACCTCGACTATGTGCGCACGGACACCGAGACCATCCAGCCGGACAACGACCTGCCGGGGCCGTCGATCCAAGTCACGCAGGCGCGAGACCAGCTCTATCGCATCTACTCCGTCGAGCGGGACGCCACAAAGCGCACCGTGACGGCCATCGCGAGGCATATCACCTATGACCTTGCCGGCGTGCTGGTCGCGGGAGAGTACGCGCCTGAGGGCGTTGCGGCAAACGCCGCTGTGGCGCAGCTGCTTTCGCTCGCAGACCATACCACCGATTTCACAATTTACTGCAATGTCACCTCTCCGGTTACGGGCGAATACACGGGGCGCAACCTGCTGGACTGCCTGCTGGGCGGAGACGACGGCATTGTGCCGCAGACTGGCGCGAGGGTGTTCCGGGACAACTACAACTTTTACATCCTCGAGGATGTCGACCGCTCTCCCGGCGTGTACATCCGATATGCCAAGAACCTGCTGGAAGCGGCGCTGACCGAGGACGTGGCGGACATCGTGACGCGCATCCTGCCCATCGGCAAGGATGCAGACGGCAACCGCCTCGCGGGCGCGTATGTCGACAGCGCGCGGATCAACGACTATCCGACGATCTATGCGCAGGAGATCGAGTACGACGTCAAGGTCGGCGACGGCGATGATGAGTACGACACGGAGGATGCGGCGAAGGCAAAGCTCGCAGAGCTGGCGCAGGCGGACATGGACAGCGGAATCGACCTGCCCACCGTATCGCTCGACGCGGAATTTGTACGCCTCGAACTGATGCCGGAGTATGCCGAGCTTGCGAACCAGTACGCGCTGCACCTGTACGACAGCGTCCCCGTACGCGCCGCCAATGCGGGCATTGCCGTGACTGTGCGCATGACGTCGTACGTTTGGGACGCGCTGCGCGAAAAGTACACCGAGACCGGACTGGGCGACATCACCGAGATGCAGTCCACCGTCTACGGCACGGACATCGCGCCGGGCGCCGTCTCCGGCACGCACATCGCGCCGGGGAGCGTGGGCGAAACGGCGCTGCGCAACCTCTCAGTCACCTATGCCAAGATCGCCGTCGCGGCCATCCAACACCTGTCAGCCGACGCCATCAACGCCACAAAGGCGTATATCCACGAGATCGCGGCAAACGAGATCACCACCGACCAGCTCTATGCGGATTTTGCCAAAATCATGGAGCTCGCCGTCGGAAACATCACGGCGGACAACATCGAAACCGACGAGCTGGCGGCGGTGCTGGGCGATTTTCTCACCCTGTATTCGGACTATGCCGGCATCAATTTCGCCGATGTCAAGGATCTGATCGCCGACGAGGCCATCTTCCGCGTCGGCGTGGCGAATGAGCTGTATATCGACCGCCTGGTCGCAACGTCCGCCTTTTTGGCCTCTGCCACGCTCGGAGGGCTGATCCTGCGCGGCGAGGATGGCAATTACTACAAGGTTTATGTGCAGATGGACGGCACCATCCGCACCGAGCTTGTGGAGCTCACGGACGATGAGATCTCGGCGGGCGAGGCGTCCGACGGAAGCGGCATCGTGGATACAGATGTAGACATCCCCGCGATGAATGGCGGCAACATTTTGGGATCGAGCGCCGTGATCGCGGAAATCCTCACCGATTCGCTGACCGCGGGGAAGATCACGGCTGGACAGGCGCTGATCGCCTCGGCGGAGATCCCGGAGTTGTACACCACGGCGATCAACGCCATCGGCAACAGCATCGACATCACGGCGAACTCCACGATCCAGCTCCTGATTGCCAACGACGAGCAGCTGCGCGCATGGCTGACGTTCAGCGAAAACGGCATGCAGATCGGCAAGGCGGGCAGCACCTATTCCACACTCACGGACGACACAGGCTTTCATATCCAACAGCTCGGCGAGAAGATCGGCAGTTTTGCCAAGCGCAGGCTGATTACCGAAGCCGTGCAGGTCGGGCCGGTCAACGCATCCGGCACGCGGATCGTGATGCGCAGTGCCTACGACGGCGGCGTAGTCTTTGTTTCGGAGGTGGTAGACTGATGCATTACGAGCTGGGATCCAACCAACATGCATTTGTCAAGCGCACGACATACTCGGACTGGGATTTCTCCGGCGCGACCCAGGGTGCATACGGCAACAACTATCCCCGCGTCGGCGCAATCCGCTATGCAGGGCTGCACAACTCGGTCGTCTGGGCGGATCAGGAAATCAGCCAGATCACCGTTGCGCTGCGGTTTCTTGCCGCGGGCAGCAACAGCACCAAGACGCTGACCTTTTGGCGCGGTGCAAAGAGCGCAATCAGTGGTACAGGCCAGAGCATGATCGGCGCAGAGATGGGATCGGTCTCCGTCGCCAATGCCTACAACGGCGTACGGAACATCGTACTTTCCGCGTCGAGCAACCCCGCGCTGTTCAACGCATTTGTCGCGTGGCTGCAGGCCGGACAGTCGGAAACGCTGGCCGTCTACCGGAACGAAGGCGCTGGCAGCGGAAGTTGGTCCTCCAACTACCTCAAAATCGACGCAACCATTATCTACATCGAGTACGAGCCGAAGGGCAGTAAGGGCACGCTGAGCGCATCCAGCATCGACGCGGGGCAGAACATCGGCCTGACCATTGATCCGCTGGACGTATCCGGCACGGTCACGCACCGGGTGCAGTGGAGCCTGGACAATGCGTTCTCCAGCATTACGACGCTTCCAGCTGGGACAACCTCTACGAACTACACCATCCCGATGAACTGGTGTAATCAAATGCCGAATGCCACGAGCGGACAGGCGATCTGCACGCTGACGACGCTGGTCAATGGCTCGGTCAGCGCGACGCGCGAGATCCCGTTTACCGTGACGGTTCCGGCGTCGGTCGTGCCGGCCTTTACCTTCGGCGCGAGCCCGTCCGGCACGACGGGCGGCTACTATCAGCACATCGGCAAAGCGCTCTTGTCCATTACGGGTGCATCCTCTCCCTACGGCGCAACGATCGCAGGCTACCACATCACAGGCGGCGAAGGAACGGACGCAAGCACGTCCAGCGTCACGACAGAACCGTTTGAGCAGTCCGGCAATCACATCTATACCGCGACGGTAACGGACAGCCGTGGGCGGACAACCGTGAAGACGGTAACCCTTTCCGTTACAGCGGTATCGCCGATTACCATTTACTCGTTTTCAGTGCAACGGTATTCGGCGGTCGTAGGGGACGACGGGCAGACGGATTATGTCGCATCGAGCGACGGCGATCATGTGTGGGTATCGCTGCTGGCGTCGCACGACCCTGCCGGTGGGAACAACCCCGCATCGGCGGCGATCACGTGGGGCGCATCTAACAGCGTATCGCTTCCGTGGGGGACCAGTGCATCGATCAGCTATACCAACGACCGGACGGTCATCACGGCGCAGATCCCGGCCAATACGTCCGTGTTGTTCACGCTGACGGTGTCGGACTGGTTTTCTTCGGCGACCGCTTCTTCGCAGGTCGAGATCGCCTCTGCGATCATGCACGTCTCGCCCAACGGGGTGGGCATCGGCATGTACTCGCTCGGCACGCCGTCAAAACCGCAGCTGGATGTGGGTTATCCCATGTACGCTCGCGGAGGAATTGCCGGCGTCACGATCTACTCGACGAACGAGCAGCCGACCGGCGGGATCTGGATCGACGGACGGCCGGTCTACCGCAAGACGATCTCGCTGGGCGCGATGCCTGCGGGGCAGTCGAAGGAATTCTCCATCGGGATTCCGTCCGGAGCGCTGGGCGACGTCGTGTCCCTTCGCGGCGCGGCGCGGCTGACCGGCGGGGATTTCTGGGTGCCACTGCCGCATGTAAACACCGGCGCGATCGAGACGTGGGGCATCAAACTCGAAATCTCCAACATCAAATCCGACGCGAAGATTTCCGTCGGCATGGGCTCCGGCCGCGCGTGCGAGCGGGGATTTGTCACCATCGAGTACACGAAGAACACGGATTGATTGGGAGGCGATGCAGGCGCGTCAACTTATCCACAGGTTATCCACAAACGATAAGTAAGGAGGAAATCAAAATGGCGGTATTGATTGGCAGCGCGCGGATTGACGAGCGCGGCAAGGCGTCCGGCGGGCAGGCCGGAGATCAGACGGGCAAGGAAGTCAGCACGCAGGACTGGTACAGACACTCGAAGAGATGGATTGTGCTGCGGCCGAAGGACGGCTCCAAGGCGCAGAAGATTGCCAAGGCCATGCGGTCGGCGTGCGACAACGCAAACATCGGGTACGACCAGACCAACAACCAGTCGCTCTGGAATCTGGTCAAGGACAAGGGCTTTGATCCGGCAAAGGCCGATAAGCCTTGCGAGACGGACTGCGCCCGGCTGGTGCGCGTCTGCTGCGCTTACGCGGGCATCATGGCGGATGACTTCTACACCGCCACGGAGGCGACGGTGCTCATGCGCACGGGCGAGTTTATCAAGCTGACGGATTCCAAGTACACCGATGCTCCGGATTATCTCGGCGCGGGCGACATCCTCGTGACCAAGACCAAGGGGCACACGGTGGTCGTGCTGTCCAACGGCAAGTATTACGACGGCAGTGCGGACGAACCGGAGCGCGCGCTCGGCGACCGCATCCTGCGCGACGGCGACTATGGCGCGGACGTGATCGAATTGCAGACGCGGTTGAAGGCCGTGGGCTATGATCCCGGCGAGATCGACGGCGAATTCGGTCGGAACACCGAGAGCGCGGTGAAAGCGCTGCAGACGGCGGCGGGGATTGCGGTTGATGGCGAGTTCGGGCCGGACAGCTTGGCGGCGCTGGTCGCGCTGGAGGGCACCGAGGACGATCCCGACGAACCTGCGGACGATCCCGAGCCGGAGATCGACGGCCTCCATGTGCAGGTCAGCGGCGGAAATGCCTACATCCGCACCGGCCCCGGCACGCAGTACGACGCCATGGGCGTGGCGCACGCGGGCGACGTGTTCGAGGCCGCCAATCCCGACGGCTGGGCGCCCGTGCTGGTCGACGGCCGCATCGGCTGGATCAGCGGGAAGTACGCGGAGGTGAAGGCATGAGCGACGCGATCATCGTCGCGCTGATCACCGGGGCAGTGTCGCTGCTGGGCAGTGTAATGTCCATGGTGGTCAGCGCGCGGAAAACTAAGCAGCAGACCGACCTGACCCTCTATCGCATCGACGAACTGGAACAAAAGGTCTCCAAGCACAACGGCATCATCGAGCGAACGTACAAGCTCGAGGGCCGCATGACCGAGGCCGAGCACGACATCAGGGACTTGAAGAACCGGAAAGGAGCATAGGCATGACGAAGACTGCGGAATACTGGAAATCGTGGATCAAGGCGGCGGGCATCCGCGCGATCAAGACCGTCGCGCAGACGGCCGTGGCGACGATCGGATCGAGCGCAGTACTGGGCGACGTGTCGTGGGGCATGGTCGCCAGCGCCGCCGCCCTCGCCGGCATCCTCTCGCTGCTCACTAGCATTGCGGGATTGCCGGAGATCAAGGCCGAGGACACGGCGGCAGAAACCGCGCCAGACGTGGGAACCGACGAAACCGACGACGCATAGCGGTACAAGTCCATGTGCGCCGCCGATGCTCTTAATACATATGATGCACGCCAGTTGGCAAAACTCATAAAGCGCACGCGGCTGAGCACGCGCGACCGGAAGATCGCGACGATGTGCCTGATCGACAAAATGCGATATGCAGATATTGGCGCAGCGGTAGGCTATTCGCGGGGCGCGATTGGCTACCGGCTCAACCATATCATATTGCCAGCGCTTGAGGCAACGGCGCGAAAGTGATGCCCGGGTGGGATTTTCCCGCCCGGGCTTTTTTGTTTTTGGATCAGATTTGTACCCCTGTTGGATCGCCTTTGCCCCGCCAAGATCAATAATCCTGTATGCTCAGATCAGATACGGAGGTGATTCCATGGCGATGGGCTTTAACCCCTATACCCCTTATCCAAACGCCGTGCCCGGCAGCACTGCAAGCATGATGGGACAGATGCCCAGCATGCCCTATCTCCCCAATTACGGCCAGATGCAGCCGCAGCAGCCACAGCCTACCCCTCAGCAAAACGTCAACTGGATATACGTCAACGGCATCCAAGGCGCGCGCGAGCACATCGTGCAGCCCGGACAGACGGCATGGCTGATGGACAACAACGACCCGATCATCTATGTCAAGGCCGTGGATGCGGTGGGCACGTCCTCGCTGCGCGCATTCCAGCTCGTGGAGGTCGCGCCGGAACAACCCGCTCAAACGCCCGCACAGCCAGCAGAGCAATACGCCACGCGCGAGGAAGTCGCCGCAATTTCCAAGCGGCTTGATCAGGTGATCTCTGAAATCGGAGGACTGAACACATGAATCCATTGATCAACATGATGGCCAAGCAGGCCGTAGGCAACACGCCGCAGGGGAAGATGCTTCAGCAGTTTGCACAGTTCCGCCAGCAGATGCAGGGCAAGGACGCGAACGCGATGATCCAGCAGATGCTCTCCAGCGGGCAGATCAACCAGCAGCAGCTCGCGCAGGCACAGGAGATGGCCAACCAGATGCGCGGCCTGTTCAAGCCCTGATACGATTCATGCGCGGTTGAGTGCGCAGCGGCCGCGTCTGAAAATAAAAACATGAGGTGGTACTATGTCTGATCTTTCGGCGTCCGACGTCCTCGCGATGACCAACGCCCGTGACAACAACGGTTTCTTCGGCGGCGACGGCTTCTATGGGCTGATCGTGCTGTTCTTTATCTTCGCGATGTTTGGCGGCGGCGGTCTGGGCTGGGGCGGCGGCAACGCGGCTCTGCAGGGCGCGCTGACCCGCGGCGATCTCGCGGATGGATTCAACACGGCGGCGATCCAGCGCAACCAGAGCGACATCGTGCGCGATCAGTTTGGCCTGCAGCGCGACATCTTTGACGCCCGGCTGGCGAATCAGCAGTGTTGCTGCGAGACGCAGCAGCAGATCATGCAGAATCGCTACGACAACGCGATTGGCAACTGCAACCTGCAGCGCGAAATCCTCGATAGCCGCTACACCACGCAGCTCGGATTCCAGGCCGCACAGGCGCAGCTCTCCAATTGCTGCTGCGATCTCAAGACCGCGATCCACGCGGAGGGCGAGACGACTCGCGCGCTCATCAATGCCAACACGATGCAGGAGCTCCGCGACAACCTCCAGTCTGCCCAGCTGCAGCTGAGCAATCTGTCGCAGACCAATACCCTCTTGCAGTCGCTGCAGCCGATCCCGCGCCCGGCGTATCCGGTTGCCAGCCCGTACATGGTGTACAACTACGCCGCCAACAATGGCTGCGGCTGGTGCAACACCTGCGCCTGATGCACATCTCATCGCTTTAACAGCGCACGCCCTCTCGCAACGTGCGGGAGGGCAAATTTGATGAAAGGAGCAAAATCCCATGTCATGCACAAATCGCAAATATCAAAAATCCGCACAGGCGGCGTATAACATCGCGTCTCAGCCTTACGTTGTGGTCGGCACGCAGGTCACGATCCTCGGCACGCAGACGGTCGACACTGGCTGCTCGATCACCACGCAGGCGGGCGGCTTCCGCGTCAACTGCGGCGGGCTTTTCCGCGTGAGCTACGACGTGACCTCTACGCCCACTGCGGCCGGCACGCAGAGCCTGCAGCTCTACCGCGACGGCGTGGCAATCCCCGGCGCGGTTACGTCCGATACCGTGACGGCCGCAGGAACCATCACGCAACACGTCGAGCAGATCATCCAGATCAACACCTGCGCGGCGGTTACTCCGACGATTACTGCGCGCATTGGCGGCGTCGCCGGTACGATCTCCAACGTCAACGCTAGCATGGTCAAGCTGGCGTAAGGGGGCGGCATGATGGAGTGCATCCGTTTTGCCGTAGACACTATTGCCGGCAACATCGATGAGGCAAGGCGCTACATCAAGCTGGCAATGGAGTACCGCGAGACGCAAAAGCCGCTCGCCGACTGGTGCCGGGATATGGCCGCAATGCACATCAATTTTAACGCTGCTGGCATGGCCAATGCGCGGCGGTTGATTGATGACATGCGCGCGGCCAGTGATCACCCGGAGTACGCAGAGGGCGCGGCGGCGGTCTGGATGGATTGGTTGATGAGCCTAACGTCAGCTAACGCCGAAGCCAAGGCGATGGTGGACAGCTACAAATAACGTATCTTAAGGCCGGGCAAATGCCCGGCCTCTGCTTGACTTGCATATACATATCATATATAATTAATTGGGCGCTGTCCCGGAATATATATTGCATATTCCTGTATACAAGCGATAGTGTATGTCGAAAAATATTGAACAAAATATTTTGTGATACTAAACATCGCTGCAACTTTTGTGCAACTTTTTTCCGACATCCGTGACTTGTGTAGCGCCAAAAAGCATTGTGCCTCAGAGCTTTCCGTAACTTTTGATGGGGTTAATACCTGACTTTTAATCAGAGGGTCCGGGGTTCGAGCCCCCGATGGGTCACCACGTCAAAGCCTCGGAAACGATGAGTTCCCGGGGCTTTTTGCTTATATACAAAATTCCGCCCACTGCGGAAACGTCTGGAGGAATGCAACCATGCGATCCACGCATCTGGCCATCGGCGAAATCGTCCGCCCGCAGGGAATCCGGGGCGAGGTGAAGCTGCGGCCGATCACCTGCGACCTCAGCCGGTTTGAAGGGCTGGAGACCGCCTATCTCAAGCGCGGCGACGCCTTCGAGCCCATCCGGCTGACCGTCAACCGCATCGCGCCCGACGCGGTTTTCCTGAATGTCGACGGCGTCGGCGACCGAACCGCCGCCGAGCGGCTGCGCGGCGAGATGGTCTACGTCGATCGCGCGCATGCCGTGGAACTCGACGAGGATTCCACGTTCATCTGCGACCTGATCGGCCTGCGCGGCCGCGCGACCGACGGGCGCGATCTCGGCGCGCTGAAGGACGTGCTGCAGCCGGGCGGCAACGACGTCTATGTGTTCCGCGGCCCGCTGGGCGAGGTGTTGGTTCCGGCGCTGAAGTCCGTCGTGGCGCGCGTCGACCTCGACGCCGGCGAGATCCTGTTCGACGCCCAACGGCTGGACGAGGTGGCGGTGTTCGATGAAGATTGACATCCTGACGCTGTTTCCGGAGATGCTCAAGCCCATGCTGTCGGAGAGCATCCTCGGCCGCGCGATCGCGGCGGGGCTGCTTCAGGTGCGGCTGACCGACATCCGCGAATTCACCGCCGACCGCCACCGCCGCGTGGACGACTATCCCTTCGGCGGCGGCGCGGGCATGGTCATGGCCGCCCAGCCGATCGCCGACGCGATCGCCGCGCGCGACCCGGAGCACCGCGCCCGGCGCATCTACCTCTCCCCGCGCGGGCGGAAGCTCGACCAGCGCATCGTCGAGGAGCTCGCGCGCGAGCCGCAGCTGCTGCTGCTCTGCGGCCACTACGAGGGCGTCGACCAGCGCGCGCTCGACCTGTGCATCGACGAGGAATTGTCCATCGGCGACTATGTGCTCACCGGCGGCGAGCTGGGCGCGCTGGTGGTGGTCGACGCCGTGGCGCGGCTGGTGCCCGGCGTGCTCGGCAGCGCCGAGTCCGGCGAGGACGAGAGCTTCACCACCGGCCTGCTCGAATATCCCCAGTACACCCGCCCCGCCGAGTTCCGCGGCCTGCGCGTGCCGGAGGTGCTGCTGGGCGGCAACCACGCGGACATCGCCGCCTGGCGGCGCGAGCGCTCCCTCGAGCTGACCTGCGAGCGGCGGCCGGACCTGCTGCAAACCGCGCCGCTGACGGAATCCGACCGCGATCTGCTCGACCGCATGGCGCGCGCTGGCCGCGCGATCGAGGCGCTCGCCGACCGCAGCGTGGCCGCGCGCCGGATGGACATGGCCGAGGCCGACGCCTTCCCGAAGCGCTGGTTTGCCGCGTTTGTCCCGGAGGAAAGCCGAAAGGCGGCGAAGCGCCACTGCTTCTCCGGCCGGCGGCACGTTGGCTGGCTGTGGCAGGCCTACTCGATGGACTTCGCCCCGCACGTCTCCGGCGGCGCTGCGCGCGCGCAGCTCGAATTGCACGCCGGCGAGGTCCGGCAGATCTACCTCTGCGCAGACCGCGTGCTCCTCGAAACGCCCAACGGCCTGACGCCCGGCGCGGCAGACGCGCTCGGTCCTTGCCTAATGGTCGGCGCCGCGCAGGCCTTCACCTACGCCCAGACTGGCCGCCCCGGCGCCGGCCCGTTTTTTCAGGAGAGGGAAAAATAGGAAGGAACTCCGCCCAAAAGTGCCGCCTCCGCGCGCCCCGTCGAGCGCCAAATTCTCCGCAGGGCGCGCGAAAGATCCGCCCGTTTGGGCGGATTTCTTCCTTCTGAAATATCTTCCTGAAATATCTTCCAATCGCGCCTTTTGCGAATTTCTCCGTCAAATCCATTCCCCGCCCGCTTCAAACGCCCTCTGCGCCCCGCTTCCCGCTCGATGCCGCGCAGATTTTCAAAACTCTACGCCCCGTGGGTGGACTTTTGCGGCGCGCGGGCGGTACAATGCCGCTGAAAGGAGGTTTTTTCTTCGATGGATCAGGCTCGAATCGGCAGGTTCATCGCCGAAATGCGCAAGGCCAAGCGCCTCACCCAGCGGCAGCTCGCCGACGCGCTGGCCATCAGCGACAAGACCGTTTCAAAGTGGGAATGTGGCAAGGGACTTCCGGAGGTCTCCCTGATGCTTCCGCTGTGCGAAGCGCTGGAGATCACCGTCAACGACCTGCTCTCCGGCGAAAGGGTCTCTGGAACCGACTATCAGCGAAAGGCGGAGGAAAACATGGTCGATCTGGTCAGGAAAAATCAGGAAAACCGGCGGCGGCTGGCGCTGTCCGCCGTCTGCGCCGGGATCACGGCCGTCGCGGTCGGCGCGCTCATCGTCATTGCATCCTTTTTCGAACTGCCAACGGGCGTGCGAATCGCGCTGGTCGCGCTCGCCATTGCGACCGCCGCCGCGGGAACCGGCGCGGCCGCGGCGCTCGACTTCCGGGCGGGCGTCTACGAGTGTCCGCACTGCAAGGCGCAGTTCGTTCCCACCCTGCGCGAATACGTCCGGGGCGTTCACACGCTGACGCGGCGCAGGCTGACCTGCCCAAAGTGCGGCCAGACCGGAATGTGCCGGCGCCGGATCGCGGGCTAGGCGCGCTTCCCTGCTGTTTTTCACCCATTGGACGCCCGCGGAGGGAAAGCTCCTCCGCCCACAGGCCATCCAATAAACCCCTCTGACAGGCGGACGGGAGCGCTTGCTCCCCCGTCCGCCCTTTTTATCGGTTCGTCCGGGGATTGTCCGTCCTGCCGAGCAGGTAGTCGACCGAAACGTCGTAATAGTCCGCCAGCCGGATCAGCACCGCCGTCGGGATGTCCAGATCGCCGCGCTCGTAGTTGGAATACACCCGCTGGCTGCACGCCAGAATCCTTCCCATCTGCGCCTGCGTCATGTCCCTGTCCTCCCGCAAATCGCGGATCCTGCGATACATGCGCGCCCCTCCTCTCGCCGTTCAACCAACAGTTGCCGTGTTTTCAGTATACTTAGCGGGTTATCCGCTATTGACTTTTAGCGGATAATCCGCTAAAATGGATTGGAATGCGGCGATGGAGGTGGTTTTGTGCGCAGGTTGGCGTTCGCATTGGCGGTTCTGTTTGCGTGCTGCGCCGGTCTGGCGGCAGAAAAGGGCGACAGCTCTGCGCAGCTGCGCTTTTTGGTGCAGGTGGAGGGGTCATGCCTTTTGACGGTCGAGGGGCAAAGCGGGCCGGTCCGCGCTGGCGTGCGCGCGCCCGATGGAGAGATCGCCAGCCGGGAGGGCGAGCGCGTCGAATTCGATCTCGAAAACGCCGGATGCTACGCAGTCACCGTCCGCGGCGGCGAACGCCTGTCGGTTTCGTGGTCGGTGTGTCCGGAAGATCGCTGAATCTTAACAGAAATGTCTTTGAAGCGCGCCCGTCCGCGTGGTATAATGGATGAGTTGAATTCGGGCGGTCCTCTGCCACAGGCTGGTTATGAACGTCCATGAGAGAGGAGCAACATCCCAATGAATGAGATCATCCGTTCCATCGAGAGCGCCCAGCTCAAGGACAACATTCCTGAGTTCCGCGTCGGCGACACCGTCCGCGTTCAGGTGAAGGTTGTCGAAGGTTCCCGCGAGCGTCTGCAGGCGTTTGAGGGCGTCGTCATTGCGCGCCGCAACGGCTCTGTGCGCGAGACGTTCACGGTTCGCCGCACCTCCTACGGCATCGGCGTGGAGCGCACGTTCCCGCTGCACAGCCCCCGCGTGGACAGCATCACCGTCGTCCGCCGCGGTAAGGTTCGCCGCGCAAAGCTGTACTACCTGCGCAATCGCAGCGGCAAGGCGGCCAAGGTCAAGGAAAAGTAAGCAATCGACACAAGGGGCTATCGCTTCGCGCGTTAGCCCCTTTTTCCTACGCAGGATGGCGCAAGGGCGATTTTGCCCACTGCCGCGCGGACGCGATTGGGCGCAGCTGCGACCGGTCGCGGTTTCATTGGAACCTCGCGTCTGCGAAAGTGCGCCATCCATCCGCGCGCAGTTGCGGAAGAATGAAGAATGCGGCTTCATTGGAACCTCGTCCCCACAACGGCGCACCATCCGTCCGCGCGTATGCAATCATACGCGGATTTCCTGAAACGACGAGAGGAGAAGACCATGTCCCAGATCAACTGGTATCCCGGCCACATGGCGCGCGCGCGCCGGCTGCTGGAAGGACAGCTGCGCGCGGTGGACGCGGTGGTCGAGCTGTGCGACGCGCGCGCCCCGCTGGCGACGCGGAACGCCGACCTCGCGCGGCTGACCCGCGGCAAGGCGCGCCTGCTGGTATTGAACAAGGCCGACCTGGCCGACGACGCCCAGACGGCGAGATGGCTGGAGTCCTTCCGCCGCGAGGGCCTGACCGCCATGCGCTTCAACGCCAACGGCGGCAAGGGGCGCGACGTGCTGGCGAAGATCGAGCAGGCCCTGCGCCCCGCCGCCGAGCGCTATGCGGCGCGCGGCGTGAAGAAGACGCTGCGCGCGATGGTCGTCGGCATCCCGAACGTCGGCAAATCGAGCTTCATCAACCGCATCCACGGCGGCGGCATCGCCAAGACGGCCGACCGCCCGGGCGTCACGCGCTCGAATCAGTGGATCAAGATCAACCCCTACCTCGAGATCCTCGACACGCCCGGCCTGCTGCCGCCCCGGCTGGACGACCAGTCGGCGGCGAAGCTGCTGGCCTACCTCGGCTCGATCCGCGACCAGATCATGGACTCCGAGGCGCTGGCCGGCGAGCTGCTTTCGCTGCTGATGGAGATCGCGCCGGACGCGGCGCGCGCGCGGTTCAAGCTGTCCGCCGGGGATGGCGCCGCCCCGCACGAGCTGCTGGAGGACGCCTGCCGCGGCCGCGGATGGCTGCTGTCCGGCGGGCGCTGCGACCTCGACCGCGCCGCCGCGCTGGTGCTGGACGAGTTCCGCGCCGGCAAAGTGGGAAAGATCACCCTCGAGCGGCCGAGGGGCTGACAGACTCCCCGAAAAGACAGATCGTCCCTCGCCCCTCTCATACGAGCCGCCCGGGCGGGCGGTCGGGCGGCGGCGAGGGAATCGCAACAGGAGGAAATGAATATGAAGCAACCGTACATCCGCAGGGGCAAGATCGTCAAGGTTCACGATGGCTCGCTCTTGCACTACGTCACGCTGGAGAGCGGCGGCCGGCGGCGGCGCTTCTTTTGCATTGCGCTTGTCTGGGCGGTGCTCAATCCCCAGCTGTCCGCCGACGTCTGGCTCTGCCACCGGGGTCGCAGGCTGATCGACATGGTGCCTGCGCGCGGCGATCGCCCAAGCCCGATGGACCGGCTTCTGCTGCTGTCGTCGCTCGCCAATGCCCTGCAGCTTCCGGACACCATCGACCGCGCGCTGCTCGCGCACGGCTATGGGGCGGATGTGGAGTCGCTCGGACACTACGCCAAGATCTTCATGGACGACGACGGCTCGCCGGATCCGTTTGCGGATGCGGAAACGTTCAGCGCGCTCAAGAAAGACGTCGAGCGCGAGCTCCGCGCCCTGACCGAGACCGGCGCGCGGGAGTTCGCCCGCAACTACGCCGACGCTTACGCGCTGCTCATCCAGAAGCGCGACGCGGGCGAGATCAGCAGGCGGACGCCGGAGTGGTTCAAGCCCTTTGACGAAAAATACCGCGCGCTTCGGCCGACGCTTGCCGAGGTTCTCGACGAATACGTCGCCGCGCACGAGCGCGAGATCTTTGCCGCGCTGCCGGAGGCGGAAATCGTCCAATGACCCTTTAGTTCAACAACCCTTTCATTCGGCGGTTCTTTCATCCAATCGGCATTTTATCCAATCGGCATTTCCAACGGCCGCTTCATCCAACGGCCATTTCGACGGGAGGGATCTTCATGGCGCAGTCATCCGGCCGGCCCCGCCGGCCGCGCGAGACGGCGGAGGCCAAGCTCGAGCGCCTGACGCAGGTGGAGCGCGAACTCTGGGCGCAGGGCCTGCGTGTGGCGGGCATCGACGAGGTCGGGCGCGGGCCGCTGGCCGGGCCGGTGGTGACGGCGTGCGTGTCGATCCCGCCGGACAGGCTCGTGCCGGGCGTGGACGATTCCAAGAAGCTGAGCGAAAAGCGGCGCGAGGCGTTGGCTCCGCTGCTGCTCGAGGCGGCGGACTACGCCGAGACCTGCTTTCTCCCGCCCGAGCTGATCGACGAGATCAACATCCTCAATGCCACCCGGCGCGCGATGGAGACCTGCGCGGCGGGCTTTCGCGGCGTGTTCCTGATCGACGCGGTGGAGGGGCTTCGCCTGCCGGGCGAGGCGCGCGCCCTCGTACACGGCGACGCGCTGAGCTACATGATCGGCGCGGCGTCGATCGTCGCGAAGGTCGCGCGCGACCGCTACATGATCGAACTCGACGCGAAGTACCCGATGTACGGCTTCGCGCGCAACAAGGGCTACGGCACCGCGGAGCACATCGCCGCACTGAAACAATACGGCCCCTGCCCGGAACACCGCAGGTCGTTCATCCAGAAGATCCTCGGAGGCCAGCCGTGAACCGGCGGATCGTGGGCAATCTCGGCGAGGACGCGGCGTGCGCGGCCCTGCGACGGGCGGGGCTCAATGTGCTCGCGCGCAACGTCCGCCGGCCGACGGGCGAGATCGACATCGTCGCCCGCGAGGGGAAGACGATCGCGTTTGTCGAGGTCAAGGCGCGCTCGTCGCTGCGCTACGGCCGGCCGGCCGAGGCGGTCGGCCGCGCAAAGCAGGCGAAGATCGTCCGCACGGCGGCGGTCTGGCTCGCCGAAAACGGCCTGGAGGACGCGCCGGTGCGGTTCGACGTGGTCGAAGTGCTGCCCGGCAGCGTCCGGCACCTGCGCGCTGCGTTCGACGCCACCGGCCTGTTCTGAACGATTTCGTTTGAAAAAAGTACATCTTTCGCCGCATAAGATAAAGGAATTTGCGCCCCAAGCATGGAAATGATAGGATTGTATCAAAACGCAAGGAGCATGGAGCAAGCAATGCGAAAACTGTTTGCATTCGCGCTGGCCGCCCTGATGCTGTTGATGGCAGGGGCGCTGGCGGAGGAAAATCTGCTGACCAATGGTGATTTTTCCGCTCTGGAAGGCGGGCTGCCCGCCGGCTGGAGCGTTGAGCAATGGTTTATGGAGGATGGCGTCAGCGCGCTCTCCGTCGATCCGGACGGCTACGACGGCAATTCCGCGCACATCCAGAACTTCAGCCTGAACGACGCGCGCTTTGCGCAGACGGTCGCCGTCGAGCCGGACACGCTGTACCGCATCACCTGCGTCTGCCGCGCAAGCGGCATCGGCGACGCGGGCGCGGGCGCGACGATCTCCATCAAGGACACGTTCAGCTATTCCAACGCCGCGCGCGACACCGGCGGCGAATGGGAGACGCTCGAGCTGTACGGCCGGACGGGCGAGGATCAGACGGAGCTGACCGTCTACATCCGCGTCGGCGGCTACAGCGCCGAGTCCGCCGGGGAGGCGTGGTTTGACGACGTCGAGATCACCGCCGTGGACGCCGCGCCCGACGGCGTTGCGGTCGCGAGCTTCGCGCCGGTCTCGAACGACGCCGAAGAAGCCGAAGCGGAATCGTCGGACGCGGAGGCGGCCACCGAGGCGCCGGAGCGCAACACGGAGATGTATGTGCTGCTGGCGTGCGTCTACCTGCTGGTCGTGCTCGCCGCCGCGCGCAAGTGCCGCCGCGCGCCGGAGCGCGAGCCGGAGTGCTATGCGAACTGCTTGATCGCAATGCTGATCTGCGCGTTCGCGCTGCGCGCGGTGATCGCCGTAAACGTGCTCGGCTACGCCGGTGACATCAACTGCTTCCTCGCGTGGGGCAACCACATGCTCGACGCCGGGCCGGTGGACTTCTACGCCACCGTCAGCTGGTGCGACTACCCGCCGGGATACTTGTGGATGCTCGCGCCGGTGTCCGCGCTGATCCGGCTGTTCGGCCTTTCCTCGGCGGTCGAGCCGGGGCTTCACCTGCTGTTCATCAAACTCTGGCCGATTCTCGCCGACCTCGCGGCGGCGTGCGTCGTGTACTGGCGCGCCAAGAAGCGCTTCGGCGCG
The DNA here is from genome assembly GCA_018716805.1 of Candidatus Faecivicinus avistercoris. Lineage (GTDB taxonomy): Bacteria > Bacillota > Clostridia > Christensenellales > Aristaeellaceae > Faecivicinus > Faecivicinus avistercoris. The sequence continues at coordinate 38,173 of DVJL01000034.1, forward strand.
CGCGCGGCGCTGTGGCTTTCGGCGTTCTTCGCGTTCAACCCCGCCGTGCTGGTCGATTCCGCCGCATGGGGACAGATGGACTCGGTCTATACGCTGCTGATTGCGCTGTGCGCCATCGAGGCGAGCGACGAAAAGTACGTCTCGCCGCTGGTGCTGTTCGCGATTTCGCTGCTGGTCAAGCCGCAGACGATGCTGTTCGCGCCGCTGGGGCTGCTGGCGGTGCTGGTCAACCTGATCCGCAGCGCGGAAAACCCGAAGCGCGCGCTGGCGTGGACGGCCGTTTCCCTGGCCGCCGGCGGCGGATTCGGCGCGGCGCTGTACATCCGCGCAGCGGTCAGCGACGCCTTTGCGTTCGGCGCGGCGGTGCTGGTGCTGGGCGCGCTCTGTCTGGCGCTGATCGTCTACGGCCTGATGCGCGGCAGCCGGCCCGTGCGCAGGACGATCCTCGGGCTGACCGCGGCGCTGGGCATCCTCTACGCCGCCGCGCTGATCTCGGCGTTCGACGCCTCGCGGGGAATCGCCTACCTGCTCTGGAACCCGATCCGCTGGCTGATCAACCTGTACACCAACACCGTCGGCGGCTACCCGCACCTGACGGTCAACGCGCTGAACCTCTACTACCTCCTCGGAGGCAACTGGACGGAACTCGCCGCGCAGCCGGCCACGGCGGCCTTTGCCTACGGCATGATGGCACTGGCGTTCGTCTACTGCATGGCGCTGTATATGATCGCGCGCGACCGGAAAAAGCTGACGCTGCTGGGCGGCGTGATGATCGTGCTGATCTGCGCATTCGGCCCGATGGTACACGAGCGCTATTCCTTCCCGGCGGTGCTGTTGCTGCTGCTGGGCTATATCGAATGCCGCGACAAGCGCGTGCTGATCGGCGCGACGGTGCTGTCGGCCACGCTGTTCCTGAATGAAATCTTCGTGCTTCAGGGCGGGCTCGTGCTGGGCAACTACGGCCATCTGCAGCCCTCGGAGGACTGGATCAACATCCTCGTGGCCCTCCTCAACGTCTTAAACGCGCTGTTCTTGGCGTGGACGGCGCTGGATGTGTGCGTGCTGTGGCCCAAGCGCATTGTGGACGAGGAGGACGATGCGCCGGACGGCGCCGCGGCCGCGGAGAACGATTCGACGGACGACGGCATGGAGGAAGTCGAACTGGTCGAACACGTCTATCCGCTGAGCGAAAGCCCGGTGGAGAAGAAGTCGCCCGGCGAGCGCACGCTGTTCGCCAAGGGCGACCACAAGCTGCACCTGAAGCGCATCGACGCGATTCTGATGGCCGTGGTGACGCTGGTCTACGCCGTCGTGGCGTTCGTCAACCTAGGCACGACGAGCGCACCGCAGACGACGTGGACCTCCGGCTCGGCCGACGAGAGCATCGTATTCGATCTGGGCTCGGTCGAGTGCTTCCGAATGACCTACTACGGCAACATCTGCTCGGCGTACACGACGAACTTCATCGTCGAGCTGTCCAACGACGGCGAGGTCTGGACCGCGCCGCAATACGCCAAGTACGGCCAGAGCGAGGTGTTCCGCTGGCTGTGGTACGTTCCCTCGGACGCGAGCGGCGCCACGGTCTACAACGCCACGACGCCCTCCGACGACGGCAGCGCCTTCGTCGCCTTCTCCGGCTACGAGGGCGAGACGTATCCGTTCCAGACGGCGCGCTACATCCGCCTCACGGCGGGACAGGCGGGCCTGGAGCTGATGGAGGTCGGCTTCATCGACGAAGACGGCGCGGCCTACGAAATTCAGTCCATCGAACAGACGGGCAGCGCGATCGTCTCCGACGCGCAGCTGCTCATCGACGAACAGGACACCATCCCGGCCTACCCGAGCTACTACAACTCCACCTACTTCGACGAGATCTACCACGCGCGCACGGCCTACGAGCACCTGCACGGCGAGCCGACCTACGAATACACGCACCCGCCGCTGGGCAAGGTGCTGATGATGGTGGGCATCGAGCTGTTCGGCATGACGCCGTTCGGCTGGCGGTTCATGGGCGCGGTGATGGGCGTGCTGATGGTGCCTCTGATGTACCTGCTGGTCAAGCAGCTGACGAAATCGACGAAGCTGTCGTTTGTCGCGATGTTCCTGCTGACGGTCGATTCGATGCACTTCACGCAGACGCGCATCGCCACGATCGACTCCTACGCCGTGTTCTGGATCATGCTGATGTACTTCTTCATGTTCCGCTACTTCCAGATGCGCTGGACGTCGGCGCAGGCGTTCAGGCGCTCGCTGATCCCGCTGGGGCTGTGCGGCGTGACGATGGGCATCGCATGGGCGACGAAGTGGATCGGCATCTACGCCTCGGCGGGGCTGGCGGTGCTGTTCTTCTGGTCGCTGTACCGCCGCTGGCGCGAATACCGCTATGCGCGCGCACACATGGACAAGGGGGAAAATGCCGAGCTCTACGCCGCAGTGGCAGAGGTGTTCCGCAGCGGCGCCGTGGCGACGCTCGCCTTCTGCGTCGTGTTCTTCATCGTGATCCCGGTGCTGATCTACTACTTCTCCTACTTCTGGTACCTGCGCGGCATCTCGGAGGCGTCGTGGGCGGCGAAGGACGTGGCCGGCTTCAGGGTGACGTCGTTTGCCGACCTGTTCTCCGGCGACTGCGTCCGCGAGATCATCGACCTGCAGAAGCGCATCTTCGACTACCACGCCGGCCTGGGCGGCGACACGCACGCCTTCCGCTCGGAGTGGTACGAGTGGCCGATCATCTGGTGGCCGATGTGGTACTATTCCGGCTCGGCCTACCTGCCGGTGGACGGCATGGTCTCCTCGATTTCGTGCATGGGCAACCCGGCCGTGTGGTGGTTCGGGCTGGTCGCGATGCTGTTCGTGCTCGGCCGCACCGCGTGGATGCGCCGCGCGCCCAAGACCTATGTGATGGTGATCATCGCGTTTGCATCGCAGTTCCTGCCGTGGGTGCTGGTACCGAGATCGACCTTCATCTACCACTACTTCGCGAGCGTGCCGTTCATCATCATTGCGAGCGTGCTGATGCTGAACTGGATCCGCTCGAAGTCCGACGCCGCGTTCAAGGCCGTCGCGATCACGCTGATGGTCGCCGCGCTGGTGTTGTTCATCGCGTTCTACCCGCTGGAATCCGGTCTGCCGGTCGCGCGCAGCTATGCGCAGTACCTGCGCTGGTTCGAGTGGATCAACTTCTGAATTGAGTCGCGGCCGGCCGCATGCCGGCCGCGACAGCTGTGCATTTTGGGCGGCGGAATTTCCCCGCCCGCCGGGAAAACGGCGCTTCCGCGCAGCCCTCTCGCCGCTTCGAGGCGCGTCTATTTTAATGAAGGAACCGGCCGGCGCACCGTTCTTCCCCGGCGGCTTTTCCCGGCCCTCTCTCCCTTCAACGACTTTCCCACCGATCTTTTACCAAGGAGATGATACCGATGCTGGCCAGCGTGCTCAGCTGCGGCCTGACGGGCATCGACGGCTTCGGCGTCGAAGTGGAGGTCAACCTGTCCAACGGCATGCCGGCGTTTGAAATCGTCGGCCTGCCGGACGCCGCCGTGCGCGAATCGCGCGAGCGGGTGCGCGCCGCCGCGAAGAACAGCGGCTACGGCTTTCCCACCGCGCGGCTGACCGTCAACCTCGCGCCGGCCGACTTAAAGAAGGAAGGCCCTGCCTTCGACCTGCCCATCGCGCTGGGCACGCTGTGCTGCATGGGCGTGCTCGATGCGCGCAGCCTCGCGGACACCTGCGCCTTTGGCGAGCTGGGGTTGGACGGCGCCGTCCGGCCGGTGCGCGGCGCGCTGCCGATGGTGATCTCCGCCATCGAGCGCGGCATTTCGCGCGTGATGCTGCCCGCGGACAACCTAAACGAAGTCCGCTGCATCGAGGGCGTCCAGCTCTACCCGGTCGACAGCCTCAACGCCGCCGTCCGCCACCTGACCGGCCAGGTGCCCATCCAGCCGCCGGAACCTGTGCCCTACGCCGCGCTGCTGCGCCGCCGCGAATCGCTTCAGGACTTCTGCCACGTCAAGGGCCAGTCCAGCGCCAAGCGCGCGCTCGAGATCGCCGCGGCCGGCGGGCACAACGTGCTGATGATCGGCCCGCCCGGCTCGGGCAAGACGCTGATGGCGCGCTGTATGCCGACCATCTTGCCGGACATGACGTTCGCCGAGGCGCTGGAGTCCACGCGGATCCACTCCGTGGCCGGTACCGTGCCGCCGAGCGGGCTGCTGACCGAGCGGCCATTCCGGTCGCCGCACCACACCGCGTCGCACGCATCGCTCGTCGGCGGCGGCATCAACGCCCTGCCCGGCGAGATCAGCAAGGCGCACAACGGCGTGCTGTTTCTGGACGAGCTGCCCGAGTACCGCCGCGACGTACTCGAGGCGCTGCGCCAGCCGCTGGAGGACGGCTTCGTGACGATCGCGCGCGTCAACGCGCAGGCCACCTATCCGGCGCGGTTCGTGCTCATCTGCTCGATGAACCCGTGCCCCTGCGGCAACCTCGGCAGCCGCACGCGCCAGTGCCGCTGCACGCCCGCCGAGATCCGGCGGTATTTGAGCCGCGTCTCCGGCCCGCTGCTCGACCGGATCGACATGCATATCGAGGTCGAATCCATCCCCGCCGACCAGCTGGCGAGCATGGAGGAATCGGAATCGTCCGAGTCCATCCGCGCCCGCGTCTGCGCCGCGCGCGAGGTGCAGCGGGCGCGCTACGCAAAGGAGAAGGGCGACATCCGCTGCAACGCCCAGCTCGACGCGCGGACGATCGCGCGCGCCTGCGCGATGACGCCGGAGGCGCGCGAATTGATCCTCTTGTCCTGCGAGCGGCTCAAGCTGTCCAACCGCGCCTACACGCGCATTTTGAAGGTCGCCCGCACGATCGCCGACCTCGACGGCGCGGACGAGATCTCCGCCGAACACGTCTCCGAAGCCGTGCAGTACCGCACGCTCGACCGGAAGTACTGGGGGTAGCGCATGGAATACTCGGCCATGGAACAATACTGGATCTGGCTGTCGAGCGTCGAGGGCATCGGCGTCAAGCGCTTCTACCAGCTGCTGAGCATCTTCGAGGATCCGCGCGCGGTGTGGGACAACGCCGGCGCGCCGGAGATGAAGTTCCTGGGCAAAAAGGCGATGGCCAACCTGCGCGCCGCGCGCGACGAGCGCTATTTCTATTCGCTGTTCGACGCGCTCGAGCGCGCGAAGTGCCGCGCGATCCCGCGCATTTCGGACGGCTACCCGGCCCTGCTCGCCGAGATCTACGATCCGCCGGCGACGCTCTACGTCCGCGGGGACGCGGCACTGGACGGCGAAAGGATGTTCGCCATCGTCGGTTCGCGGCGCTGCACGCGCGACGGCATGCGCGCGGCCCGGGAGATCGCGGCGCACCTCGCGCGGGAAGGCGTCGCGGTCGTGTCCGGCATGGCGCGCGGCGCCGACACCTGCGCCCACGAGGGCGCGCTGGACGGGCACGGCCGGACGGTCGCCGTGCTCGGCTGCGGCGTGGACGTCGCCTATCCGCCGGAGAACGCCGGTCTGGCCGAGCGGATCCTCGACGCCGGCGGCGCGCTGGTCAGCGAGTATCCGCCCGGCACGCCGCCCAACGCCGGGCACTTCCCCGCCCGCAACCGCATCATCAGCGGCCTGACCCACGGGACGCTGCTGGTGGAGGGCGCAAAGGGCTCCGGCGCGATGATCACGGTGAACTTCGCGCTCGAGCAGGGGCGCGACGTGTTCGCCGTACCCGGATCGATCTATTCGCCGCTGAGCGCCATACCCAACCGGCTGATCGTCGACGGCGCGAAGCCCGCGATCTCCGCGTGGGAGATCCTCGACTTCTACCGCTGGGCGGAAAAACCGCGCGACCTGCCGGTCAGTCCGCCGGCCGTTTCGCTCGACGCCGAGGAGGAAAAGATCGTCGTTCCGCTCACAGAACAGGAACTTTCCTTTGAGGAATTGCGAAATTTGACGCAATTTCCGCCTGCAAAGCTAAATTCCCACTTGACAATGCTGGAACTTCGGGGAATAATAATAAAAGTGCCGGGCGGAATGTACCGGGCCTATCTGGATCAGGGCAGGATGTGAGCGCCAACGACGCCGCCCCATGCCGCACCGGATAAGTCGCCGCCCAACTTCAGCGCAAGAACCACAACCGGAGGTATCCATGGCTAACGCGAACAAGCTCGTCATCGTCGAATCACCGGCCAAGGCCAAGACCATCGGCAAGTTCCTCGGCCGCGGCTACAAGGTCGAGGCCTCGCAGGGCCACGTCCGCGACCTGCCGAAATCGCAGCTCGGCGTCGACGTCGAAAACGGCTTTGAGCCGAAATACATCACTATCCGCGGCCGCGGGGAGATCTTGAGCCGCATCCGCAAGGAGGCGCGCGGCGCCAGCAAGATCTTCCTCGCGACCGACCCGGACCGCGAGGGCGAGGCGATCTCGTGGCACCTGGCAAACGTGCTCGGCATCGAAGCCGGCAGCGCCTGCCGCATCGAGTTCCACGAGGTCACCGCAAAGGCGGTCAAGGCCGCGGTCAAGTCGCCGCGCACCATCAACATGAATCTGGTCGACGCCCAGCAGGCGCGCCGCGTGCTCGACCGCCTGGTCGGCTACAAGATCAGCCCGCTGCTCTGGCAGAAGGTCAAGAAGGGCCTGAGCGCCGGGCGCGTGCAGTCCGTCGCCGCAAAGATGATCTGCGACCGCGAGAACGAGATCGAAATCTTCCTCCCGGAGGAATACTGGTCGATCGACGCGAAGTTCCAGATCGGCGCGGGCGCGATCTCCGCGCGCTTCACCGGCTTTGGCGGCGAGAAGGCCGAGCTGAAGAGCCGCGCGGACGCCGAGAAGGTGCTCGCCAGCTGCGAGGGCGCGCGCTTTTCCGTGCAGACCATCAAGCGCTCGGAGCGCCGCAAGTTCCCCGCCGCGCCGTTCACGACGTCCAACCTGCAGCAGGAGGCGTCGCGCAAGCTCGGCTTCACCACGCAGAAGACCATGCAGATCGCCCAGCAGCTCTACGAGGGCGTGGA
>DVJL01000035.1 GCA_018716805.1 Candidatus Faecivicinus avistercoris
TGGAACGAACGCATCAAGATCGCCCTTTCTCTCAGAATAGTTGTATTATAATACGCGAATTTCGAGTTGTCAACATCCGACCGTCCGGAAAAACGTAAAAATCCGGCAAAAAAACGCCCGGCAGCAATGGAAAAAAGACCTAAATGCATCGGCTTCCCGCATCTTTACGCAGGCGCGATGGTTCTCAATCCGGCAAACTGATACACTGAAACCGACGAAGGAGGCGTTTGCATGAAGATTGAAAAATGTACAAAGGCCGCCTTTGCCGTGATCGGCAAAGAGGGTTCCACTTCGGAGGGACAGGGCTTCATTCAGAGACTATGGGCGGAGGCAAACGCGCATTTCAGCGAAGTACAGCCGCTGGCCAAAAAGGATGAAAACGGCCATTTAGTTGGCATCTGGGGCGCGATGTCCGACTTTTCCCGCACCTTTCAGCCGTGGGAGGAGAACTTTAGCCTTGGGCTCTACCTTGCCGGCGTGGAGTGCATCGACGATGCCGAGCCACCCGAGGGATGGACGAAATGGACGATCCCGGGCTACGAATACATTCGCGCCGAGGTCGAAAATGAAAATACCTTTTCGGAGGTGCTGGACTACCTGCGGGCAAATCATCTTCCCCTGGCCGGGGCCGTCCACGATTTTACCTGCCCTGCGACGGGCAGGAACTTCATGTTCTTCCCCATCGGAAAAATCTGAGCCATTGCATTGGGACAAGCGAAAACCGGCCTGTGACCGCAGCCACAGGCCGGTTTGGCGGCCTCACGGACGGCCGGCGGATGCAAGAGGCGCGCCGGCCGGGAAAAATCATTCAAACGTCAGGCTCGCAGCGGCGCGTTCGACCAGATCGAGCATCGCGTCGCGGTCGGCGAATACACTCTCATCGTCGCCCTCGTTGATTGCATTGACGAGCACCGAGCGATCGGGATACTCCGAATCGACGTATAGATAGGCGTTCTGCGTGTAGGAATAGATGGGATTTTCGGTGTCCTCATTGACCTGCACCGTTCCCTCGACGATAAACGCATAGGCGGAACGCCCATTGATGTCGATCTCCTGAACCTCGCTCTGGTAGAGCACCTCGGTGACGACCATGCTGATCCGGGCAGAAAACGACTCGTACATCTCCGCAGCTTCGCCGCTGGCGGGCATAAACCGCAGCGTCTGCGCGACGCTCTCCCCAGTGGGCGCGTAGTCGTGATAGAGCACGTTTTCATCCGAAACATAGTTGCTTTCCGACAGCTCGTAGCCCTCGATTTCGCCGATCTCGGCCAGCTTTACATAGGCGGGATCGTTGGCCGAATCGTTGAGGTTTGCAATCAGCCAATTGTCCCCGACGCCCTGAACGGCGCCGTCCTCCACCGTAATATAGTCGTAGAACAGCCGGTGAAACCTGTCGACGTAATCCGGCAGATCCGGCAGGACGATCAGGCAGGCGAGAACCACGATGATTCCCGCAAAGCCGAAGATCATAATCTTCTTTTCCCTCGGGGTATAGCCGGTCGTATGCTCGTGCGTCGTGCGGTTGCCCTTGGAATGGGCGCTTTTCTTGGACATTTGCGGTCAATCCTTTCCGAGTGTTCCGTTCGCGGCATGCCGGTGCCGGCGCCGCGGCAGCTTACTGATTATTTTATCAGATTTCGCCGCTTTCCGCAAGGTGTCCGGCAAGATTTGCATCCGACGGGCAGGGCATTTGCGCATCCATCCTAAATTCCGGGGAAAATAAGCCCCAGCCCCAGCTGAATGACGCCGCAGGCCGCCATGACCGGAATGGGATTGCACTTCTTCCAGCGCAGCACGACAAACGCCGCGAGGAACAGCGCGAGGCCCACCCAGTCGACGTTGGCCAATTGGATCGCCTCATCGCCAAACGCCACCAGCTGCAGCATGGACAGCCCCGCCGACGCAATCAGCGCGACGACCGCCGGGCGCAGGCTCGCCAGCACGCACTGCAGGCCGGACAGCTGCTTGTAGCGATAGTAGACGAACGCGAGCAGGCTGACGATCACCAGCGACGGCAAAATGCACGCAAACGTCGCGACGATCGCGCCGCCGAGGCCGGCGATGCGAATGCCGACGAACGTCGCCGAATTGACCGCGATCGGGCCGGGCGTCATCTCGGCGATCGTCACCAGATCGGTAAATTCCGCCATCGTCAGCCACGCATGATTTTCCACCACCTGGCTCTGGATCAGCGGAATGGCCGCGTAGCCGCCGCCGATGCTGAACAGGCCAATCTGCAAAAAGCTCAGGAACAATTCAAAGTACAGCATTTCGCATCCCCCTCCTCACTGCTTTGCCGGCCGAATCTTTCGCCATACCAGCGTCAGCACGCCGACCAGCGCCGCCGCGAGGATGATGAGGATCACGTTGACGTCGAAAAACGCCACCGCCACGAATGCCGCCACCATGACCAGCAGATGCAGCGCCGAGCGCTGTTTGACCACGTCGTGCCCCAACCCGATCACCACGTCGAGTATGACCGCCGCGACGCCCGCCTGCATGCCGTTGAGCACGAGCGCGACGTAGCGGTTGTCGGCAAACTGGGCGTAAAACAGCGAGATCACGCTGAGAATAATCATCGGCGGCAGAATCGTCCCCACCACGGCGCAGATCATTCCCAGAAAGCCCGCCACGCGCCAGCCGACGAGAATCGCGGCGTTGACGGCGATGGCGCCCGGAGACGACTGCGCGAGCGCGGCCAGATCGAGCATCTCCTGATCGTCAATCCAGTGGAGCTCGTCCACAAACTTGCGCTTCATGAACGTCACGATCACGAAGCCTCCGCCGAACGTAAACGCGCTGATGTACAGCGTCGTCAGGAACAGCTTCAGAAGCGTCTTCCTCTTCTCCCTCAGCGTTTTCTTTTGCGTCTGCATTTTTTCACCATTTCCTTTGCAAGATTGATCTATTCCAAACCCATGCGGACAAACTGTTCCGCTGGGGCATCGTTTTCGCGCATGAGCCTTGCAATTTCCGCGCGGAAGCGCCCGGCAAGCTCTGCGTCCTCGATGGGATGCCGCTGCTGCGGATCGGCTAGGACGTCGAACAGCAATTCCCCGCCCGCGTTCGGATCCGACAGGATATCCGGCGCATCGGATTCGATGCGCATCAGCGGACAGCCCTTCGTAAACGAAAAGCCGCCGGCACGCTGCATCGACCGCAGTTCTTCCGGCTGGAACATGCAGGCCATATGCGTGGGCATCAGCGTATATTCATTCAGCGGGCGGTTGCCCGGCACGGGCGGCAGCATGTAGACGTACCGCCCGTCGGTATAGCAGACATGCCTGCCAAACCAGCCGAAGAGCGCGCCGTCCCGCACGGGCTCATCGCGCAGCAAAACCGGCAGAAGGTCATGGCCTTGCATATCCTTCGGAAGCGGAACACCGAAAAAGCCGAGCAGCGTGGCCGGCAGGTCGATGGTCTGAACCAGGCTCGACCGGCGCTCTGCCGCGACGCCCGCGCGCGGATCCCAGATGAACAGCGGCGTATGGACGACCTCCTCGTAGGGCGGCATGTAGTTCTTGGCCCAGAAGCCGTGCTCGCCGAGCATATAACCGTGATCCGTGCAGACGATGAGCATCGTATCGCGCCACAGATCCAATTCATCGAACAGGTCGAGCACACATCCCAGCGAATGATCGCACATGGACAACAGCGCCGCATATTCCAGCCGCCCATGCCGCACCTGCTCCGGCGTCTGATCGACCGGCGCATAGTCCGGCCAATCGAATTTCGGCCCATCGTATTCGTGCGGATAGAGCGCCTTGTAGCGCTCATAGGAGAAGAACGGCTCGTGCGGGTCAAACGTCTCGATCTGCACCATCCAGCGATCCTTGCCGGCGTTGCTGCGGATAAACTCCAGGCCCGCCTGAAAGGTCCTGGTCTGCGGATGATCGCGCTCATCGCGCATATAGGTCCGGTTGATGCAGTCCTGCTCGAAGAGCATGCCGCGGTATCCCGTGAAGTGGATCAGGTTTTCCTCGTGTGCAATTCCGCCCACGATTCCCTTCCATCGGTCGCCCTCCTGTCCCCGGAAGCCCTCCCACGAGCTGTACCGCCCGTGGTAGGTCGCGCCGCCATCCTCCCAATAGTGGGTGTGGTCGCTGACGAGATGGGTGTAGACGCCGTTTCGCTTGAGGATCTCCGGCATGGAATCGTCAAACGGCTCGATCGGCCCCCAGCTCCTGTGCAGGAAGTTATAGCGCCCCGTGTGCAGCTCCCGCCGCGCGGGCATGCAGGGAAGGCTGCCCGCATAGCAGGTGTCAAACTGCACGGCGCGCCGGGCCAGGCGGGCAAAGTTCGGCGTATGCGTCTCCGCGCAGCCATAGGGCTCAAGCATATGCCGGTTGAGCGAATCGTACATCACGACGACGGCTCGCATGGCGCATTCCTCCTTCCTCACGTCAGGCTTTTATAGTTGGCGGCGAAGTGTTCCTCCCAGTTCCGCTCCAGCTCCGCGCGCCACTCGAGCGCCGCGGCGCGCATCCGCGCCGCAACCTCCGGCAGCGCGTCCGCGAGGTTTTCACGCTCGCCGGGATCCTTGGAGAGGTCGGACAAAAACACCTCCGCGCGCGGCGCCTCGGACTCCACCAGCTGGCCGTTCAACACCAGCTTATAGTCGCCCTGCCGCATGGCGGTCTGGCCCTCCATCTCCCAGAAAATGGCATCGTGGCCCGCGGATTCGCCGCCCGTCAGCATCGGCAGCATGCTCAAGCCGTCGATTGCATAGGCGCCTAGGTCGCCGCCGCAAGCCTCGAGCACCGTCGGGAACACGTCCATCGCGGCGTGCGGCGAATCGATCACCTGGCCGCCCGGGATATGGCCGGGCCATGCAACGATGGCTGGCACGCGGATTCCCCCTTCAAACAGGCTGTACTTGTGTCCGGTAAAGATGCCCGCCGTGCCGCCGTAATAGGGATCCTCCGTGCCGTCGAGCCAGTTGCGCGTCTCCCGCGAAGGGCCGTTGTCGCTCTGATAGTAGATCAGCGTATTCTCCGTCAGGCCCTGCCGCTCCAGCTCCGCGCGAATCTCTCCGACGCCGTCGTCCACGGCGCTGATCATCGCGGCCATCACCCGGCGATCCCACGGCAGGTGCTTGAACCGGTCGAGGTACTTCTCCGGCGCGTGCATCGGATAGTGCGGCGCGTTGTAGGCCACGTAGAGCAGGAACGGCTCGTCCCGGTGCCTGCGGATGAATTCGACGCTGGTGCGCGTGATGCGCTCGGTCATATATTCGCCGTTGGCGTAGACCTCCCGCTCGTTTTCCCAGAGGTCGTGCGTGGGGTCGGTATGGCCGTCCGCCATGCCCCAATAGAAAATATGGGAATAGTAGTCGATGCAGCCGGCCAGGAATCCCGAGAACTCCTCAAATCCATTGGCATTCGGCCGGCATTCGTCGCGCAGCCCCAGGTGCCATTTGCCGCACAGGCCGGTGCGGTAGCCGAGCTCTCGCACGGCCGTGGCGATGGTCGGCACGGCGGGAGTCAGACCCGCCGCGCGCCGGTGCCCAGCAAGGATCGCGCGCACGCCGGCGTTGCCGGGATAGCGGCCCGTCAACAGCGCCGCGCGGGACGGCGAACAGACGGGAGAGTTGGAGTACATGCAGCTAAACCGCGCGCCATCGCGCGCCATTTCGTCCAGGTGCGGCGTGCAGAAGTCCGAAGCGCCCATGCAGCTCAGATCGCCATATCCCTGGTCGTCGGTCATAATCACGATGATATTGGGCTTATTCATGCAAAATCCTCCTCGTCTGCATAGGCATCGGCGGTCACCTTCGGCTCCGCCGCATGATCCATTCCCTCGTACAGGAAGCACTTGACCATCCGTCCATCCACCCGATAGTCGCCCGGGATCTCTTGGGAACAGCGCGGCATCCGCGCGGGGCAGCGATCGCAGAACAGGCATCCGCGCTGTTCGCCGAGCAGGTCGGGCAGATCCTCCCGCGCGTGAATGTCCAGCTTCCGCTCGCGAAAGGGTTCGGGCGTGCTGGAGAGCAGCAGCACCGTGTAGGGATGGTAGGGCCGGGAGACGATCTCGTCGATGTCCCCATATTCCACGGCATTGCCGGCGTACATGATGACGATATCGTCCGCGACATAGCGCGCGCCGGCGAGGTTGTGGGTGATGTACATCATCGTCAGTTTTTTGCGCTCACGCAGGTCGAGCAGCAGGTTCATGATGTCGATGCCGATGGAGACGTCCAGCATGGAGGTCGGTTCATCGGCGACGATGATCTCCGGCTCGACGGCAAGCGCCCGGGCAATGACGATCCGCTGGCGCTGCCCGCCCGAAAGCTGCGAGGGATGCTTGGACATGAAGTCCTCCGGCGGCGTCAGGCCGACCAGCACCATCAGCTCGCGCACGCGGGCGCGCAGCCGTTCGCCGGACAGCGACGGATTGTGGAGCGTGACGGCGCGCGCGACGATGTCGCCCACCTCGTGCGCCGGGTTCAGCGATGCGAACGGATCCTGGAAGATCATCTGGATCTTGGAATGGAATTCGCGGATCGCCCGCTTTTCCCGAATCTCGCTCAGCTCCTGCCCATCGACGCGAATGGACCCTTCCGTGATCGGATGCAGCTTCATCAGCATCCGCGCGAGCGTCGTCTTGCCGCAGCCGCTTTCGCCGACGACCGCGAGGATCTCGCCCTCCCGGATGCCGAACGACACGCCATTGACCGCGCGCAGATAGCGCTTATGCAGGATTCCCCCATGGGGAAACAGCTTCTTGACGCCGGTAAACTGGACTTTCATCTCGGACATGCGGATCCCTCCTCTTCCCTGCGCGCGTTGAAGCAGGCGCAGAAATGGCGTTCGCCGAGCCGTTCGAGCGGCGGAAGCGCCTGCCGGCATCGATCGCCGCGGCGCGCGCACCGGTCGTAGAACAGGCAGCCCGGCGGCGGCGTGATGAGATCCGGCACGCTCCCCGGAATGCCCTTCAAGCGGACCTTCGGCCCGAGCAGCGACGGAAATGCGTGCAGCAGCCCCTCGGAATAGGGATGGGCGCCGCCGCGCTTGAGCTGCTCGACCGGAGCAACCTCCATCAGCCGGCCGGCGTACATGATGCCGATCCGGTCGCACATCTCCAGCATCAGCGGAAGGTCGTGCGTGATGAACAGGATCGAAAATCCCATCTGGCGCTTGAGCAGCGTGATCTTGCGGATGATGTTGTACTGCACCACCACGTCCAGCGCGGTCGTCGGCTCGTCAAAGATGATCAGATCCGGCTTGAGCGCGAGCGCCATCGCAATGACGACGCGCTGCCGCATCCCGCCCGAGAGCTCGTGCGGGAAGGATTTCATCCGGTTTTCGGAGATGTTGACCAGCCCGAGCAGCTCCTTTGCGCGTTCGAGCGCCTGGCGCTTCGTGACTGCCTGATGCGCGAGGATGGCGTCGGCCAGCTGGCTGCCGATGTTGACCACGGGATTGAGGTTGTTCATGGCGCTTTGCAGCACCATGCTCGCCTTGTCCCACCGAAACAGCCGCAGTTCCTCCGCACCGAATTGCAGAATATTCTTCCCGCGGAAGAGGATCTCGCCGCTGCGAATCGACGCGGAACCCTTCAGCAGGCGCATGATCGCGAAAGCCGTCGTCGATTTGCCGCAGCCGCTCTCTCCGGCCAGCCCGAAGAACTCGCCCGGATGGATGTCAAAGCTGACGTCCGTCACGGCCTGCACGTTGCCGCGCTCGGCCTTGTATTCGACGCATAAATTCTTTACGGAAAGCAACGCTTCTTCCATATTCAATTTGCCCCTCCTTCCCCGCGCGGTCACAGCTTCACCGCGCCGCCGCGGTCGTTGGCGTAGATATCCAGAAACGAATTGCCGATCAGCATAAAGCTGTACCCCAGCGTCGCAATGCACAGGCCGGGCGGCAGGATCCAGTTCCACGCCTCATAGATGATCGCGCCGTTGTCAAACGCCGTGGAGAGCATCTTGCCCCAGCTGATCGAGGTCGGATCGCCGATGCCCAGAAAGCTCAGCGACGCCTCGGTGAGCATGGCGGAGGTAATGACCATCACCATATTCGCCGTGATGACGGGAATGATGTTGGGCAGAATCTCCTTGAACATGATCTCCGCATCGCTCATGCCCAGCGCGCGCGCAGCATCGACGTAGTCGCGCCGGCTTTCCGAAAGCGTCTGGGAGCGCACCGAGCGCGCCATCCACATCCAGTTGAGCGCGCCGATGACGAGGATCGTGCTGGTCACGGTCATTTGAGGAAGCATAGAGGATATTACGATTGTAAACGCCAGCGATGGAATTGTCAAGAACACATCGACAATGCGCATCAAAACTTCACTGACCGCGCCGCCCTTATAGCCGGCGACTAGGCCCACGGCCGTGCCGATCAGGCTGGTCAGGAGGCCGGCGAGGATGCCGACCAGCAGCGTGATTCTGGACCCGTGCACGACCTGCGAGAAGATGTCCTGCCCATAGCTGTTCGTGCCGAGCGGATGTTCCGGCGAGGGCGTTTCCCACGGAAAAAACGCGATGTTGTTCGGATCGATTGACGACAGGGAATCGGCAAACACCGCCACGGCAGCAAACACGACGATGATGAAGATTCCAATCAGCGCCCTCGGGTTGCGCAGGATGTACTTTCGCAGCACGAGAAACCATTCGGGCATTTGTCCTGTCCTTTTCTGCATGTCCACCCCTCCTTACGCGAGCGATACGCGCGGATCGATAAACGGATAGATGAGGTCGGCCAGAAAGTTGGCCGCCACAATGCTCACGGCAATGATCGAAAAGCAGCCCATGATGAGCGGATAGTCCTGGCTGAGCACGGCGTTCATGATCGTCAGCCCGATGCCCGGATAGGAATAGATCATCTCCGTCGTGATCGCCCCGCCAACGGCCGTCCCCAGCGACAGCATCAATCCTGTAAAGGAGGGCAGCATGGCGTTGCGCAGCGCATACCGCCGCAGAATCGTCCGGCGGCGAAGGCCCTTCGCCTGCGCCAGCGTAATGTAGTCCTCCGAGAAGATCTGGAGGATGTTGGACCGCATCATGACCATCCTGCCCGCAAGCCCGACCACCACCAGCGAGAGCACCGGCAAAAATGCATGTTGCGCAATATAGCCCACCATGGTGTACCACGGTACATCATCGCCAAGGCCCGATGGCAGCGCGTGCGACATTGGAAACCACTTCAGTTCAAATCCAAACCAGATCAGCAGCAGCATCGCCACGAAGAAATAGGGCATGGACTGCACATAGAACGAGCCGCCCACCACCAGCGTGTCGAATACGCCGCCCTTTTTCAGCGCCGCCAGCATTCCCAGAACCCACGCGATCGCAAACGAAATCAGCGTCGACGTCAGCACGATCAGCAGCGTCCATGGCAGCGCTTGCGCGATGATCTGGCTCACCGGCACCTGAAAGACCGAATAGGAAATTCCCATGTTTCCTTGCAGGAGCTGGGCGAAGTAGGCGATGTACTGTTCAAAGAGTCCCTTGTCCAGCCCGAATTGCTCGCGAAGAAGGTCGGCGTATTCCGGCGAGCCGAGCGCCGTCCGGCTGGCGATGAAGTCCGCCGGATCCCCGCCCATCATGCGCGGAAGAAAGAAGTTGATCGTCAGCGCGATCCACAACGTGAGGAGCGCCGCAAGGATCCTCCTCAAAAAATAACTGGGCTTGATGTTTCTCACATAAATCGACCCCCTCTGGTCCATTTTGCCGCCCGATTGTCAAAAAGAGGCATGGGCGGGAACGCTCGCCGCCCATGCCTGCCGAATGCAACGATCGAATGCTATCGAAGGTGCTGCGAGGCGTTATTCCACCGTGTGGACGCCGATGAGGTTCAGCGAGAAGTTGATCGGATAGTCCTCGCTCCAGCCCGTCACGCGCGCGCCATCATAGTAGGGGTTGTGCCCGCCGACATTGTACATCGGAATGTAGATATAATCGTTGGCAATGACGTCCTGCGCCTGATAGATCAGCTCGGTCTTGGTCGCCTCGTCGGTCTCCACGCCGATCTGGTCAATGATGGCGTCCAGCTCCTCGTTGCGGTAGCGGAAGTAGTTCTGCCCGACCGAGGTCTCGCCCGACGGCGCCGTCTGGGAGGAATGGAAGAAGCTGAACAGCGCGGCATACGGATCGGACACCAAATCGTAGCTCAGCTGAATCAGGTCGAAATCGCCCTGCTGGCGAATCGTCGCCAGTTCCGCCCAGGTGGCGATTCTCGGAACGACCTCAATGCCGATGTTGAGCAGATACTGCTGGATCATGCCGGCTTCCATCTGCTGCGCAGGCGCGCCGGAAGCATTGTAATAGGTGAAGGACAGGCGCTGGCCATCCTTCTGATAGATGCCGTCGTCGCCCAGCGTATATCCGGCCTCCTCGAGCACCTGCTTCGCGCCCTCGACGTCATATTGCAGGATCGCGTTGGCCTCCTCGTTGACATAATCGCCAAACAGATCCGGCAGCCACGCCATGTTGATCGGGTAGACGGCATCGTACTCACAGCGGCTGATGAGCGACGCCTGGTCGATCGCCATGCACATCGCCTGGCGGACGGCGACATCCTGCAGCAGCTCGTTCTCCATGTTCATCGAGACCACATAGTTGCCCAGGCCCGCGTACATCTGCAGCTTCAGGTTGTCCTGCGCCAGCAGCTGGGGAAGGTAGGACATCGTGATCGTTCCGAACGTGCAGTCGACGTCGCCAGCCATCAGCGCCAGCGTGACGTTGGGCGAAGAATTGTACATCTCGACGATCAGCGTGTCCACCTGCGGAGAGCCGGCCCAGTAATCCGCGTTCGCAGTGTACTGCAGGTCCGTGCCCGTCGTATAGCGCGAAAAGATGAACGCGCCCGTTCCAACCGGCTCGGTGTTCAGGTAAGCGGAGACGTCGCCCACCTGCGACCAGATGTGCTCCGGAACGATATAGCAGTTGCAGCAGTATGCGAGGAACGAGGAAAAGCCCTCCGTGAACGTCATCGTCACCTCGTAATCGCCCGTCGCCTCGACGCTCGACAGCTGGTCCCACAGTCCATAGGTGTCCAGCGTCGTTCCATTGAGCATGTTGAAGGTAAAGACTACGTCGCTGGCGTCAAACGCCTCGCCATCATGCCACGTCACGCCCTCGCGCAGCGTAAAGACAATGGACGTGAAGTCGTCGTTGAACGCCCATTCGGTCGCCAGCATGGGAACGTAGGTGCCGTCGATCGGGTTGAAGTAGATCAGCGGATCATACGTCAGCCCGCGCAGCATCGTTGATTTCGTGCCCGCGGTGACGTAGGGGTTCATATTGGCCACTTCCGTGTCGAGAATATACTCGCCCACGATCAGCGTCCCTCCCGAAGACTCCGCCAAAGCGATTCCCATCGAGCTCAGTGCCATCAGAAGCGCCAGCAGCATAACCAGAATCTTCTTCATGTATGCTTCCTCCCTTTCTCTTCGCCGCTTTCAGCGGCCGCTGTGTAAATTATAGCGCATCCTTTGACAACAGGCTATGAACTATGTTAAGATATTATTGGATTATCTACATATGATTCCGCGAATAATTCCGGTCGATCGTCTAAAATACAGAGGTGAAAATCATGCCATTTCGCGTATCTATTGTGGATGATGAGCCGTGGACGGCCATCGATGCCCAGCACAGCATCGACTGGGCGCGCTTTGGCTTCAGCTTTTGCGAACACTATTCCAGCCCGTCAGAAGCGCTTGCGCGCATTCCGTTTGTCGATTACAGCCTGATCCTCGTGGACATCCGGATGCCCGTGATGGACGGCCTCGAACTGATCCGGAAGCTGAAGGAACGACAGGTACAGGCGCGGTTCGCCATTCTCTCGGGATACTCCGATTTTGAATACGCGCGCACCGCCATGCGCCTGGGCGTGGAGGATTACTTCGTCAAGCCGCTCGAACCGGACGAAATCCATCGCTTTCTGAACGGCCTTTCGCGCGAACTCCACGAAATGCAGCCGGCGGAGCCGCCAATCGACCCGCAGTTCTCCGGCGTACTGGAATACATCGACCTGCACGCGCCGGAGAAGCTCCGGCTGGAGGACGTCGCGGATTCGCTGGGCTACAGCAAGAACTACCTGTGCCACCTGTTTCAGAAAAATATCGGCATGACCTACGTCCAGTATCTCACGCGAAAGCGCATTGACAACGCCAAGCAGCTGCTTTCGCGCACGACGCTGCCCCTGGCCGACGTCGCTTCGCGGTGCGGCTTTTCGGACCTTCCCTATTTCACAAGGGTGTTCAAGCGCGAGCAGAACCTGACGCCCGCCGAATACCGAAAGCTCCAGAGGACGAGAGGACGCGAAAAATGACCCGTCGAAAAAAAGTAAGGCTTCACCGCCTGCTGCTGATGGCCAGCCTGCGCTGCTTTACCGTCCTCGTGGCGATGGCTCTGGTCATCCTGCTGCTGTTCTACGAGGATTCACGCCGTTCCTCGGAGGCCTATGTCGTCTCCATCGCCAACTCAATGAACGAATCCCTGAACCTGCTGCATTCGACGCTGGAGACGGTCAGCCGCTATCTGGCCGTCTACGAACCCCTCGCGGAGCTGCATCAGGCCGGTTCCCAGTCGCTGGAAGATCTCGAGAGCATCTACGACATGGTTGCGCTGACGGTCACCTATTCCGACATCGTCCAGGATATGGCCATCGTCTCGGACGACGGCGCGGTGCGGAGCTTTTTTTCCAATTATGCGGGAGAATACGTCCATCTGATCCTCGAAAACCAGAGCTACGATTTCTCCGATACCTCGCTGACCGGCGTTCGGTATTTCTTTTTCCCCGACTATGAATCCGTGCACGATCCCATGTTTCTCTACCTGTTTCCGCTGATTTCAACCAGCCCAAACGCGGAAGCCGAGCGCGTGGGCACCGTGGTATTCGCATGCCGGATGTCGGCGCTCGAATCCATACTGGAGCTGAACCTGAACTCTCCCTACCGCTGCGCGCTCATCGACGCATCGGGTACGGAAGTCGCGGCATGCGTGGCGAACGGCTACGTCGATTCCCCGTCCAATCACCGGGCGGTCCTGCAATCCAGCGCTTTCCCGCTCGCCATCCACGTCTCCACCCATGGGCAGGCCGTATTCCAGATCGCCCCGCTGGCGCTCGCATCGGTGTGCGCGCTGCTGCTGTTCATCGTCTTTGTCATCTTCTACTTCTCAAGGGTCATTCAGAGAAACCTTGCCCAGCCGATCGAGTGCATGGTTCGATTCATGCCTCGGATTTCATTGCAGACGGAGCAGTCCCTGCTGCCCAATACGAACGTAGAGGAGCTGGACATCATCGTATCGAGCATAAACGACATGATCGTTCAGCTGGAGGACGCCTCGCGCAATGCGATCCGGATGAAGACAGAATTGCTGGAAACGCAGCTGCGCAACAACGAAGCCGAGCTGTATGCGCTTCAGAGCCAGATCAACCCGCACTTCCTGTTCAACACACTTCAGTGCGTCCGCTCTCTGGCAATTCTCCACCACGCCGACGATGTTTCGACCATCTCCAGCGCGCTTTCCGCGATTCTGCGCTATTCCATTCGCGAAATGCAGCTCGTATCGGTTCGCGAAGAAATCAACATCGTCCGGCAATACACCAGCATCATTGACATCCGATACCAAAACCGCATTGTATGCGAAATCGACGTCCCCGAGGAAGCGCTCAACTGCGCCTGCCCCTGCATGATCATCCAGCCGCTCGTGGAAAACGCCGTCATCCACGGAGTCGCTCCGCTGGGCGCCGAGGGAAGGATCTGCATTCTCGGACGCATTCTGGACGGCGACCTCGATTTTGAAGTCTCGGACAACGGCGTCGGCATGGATTCAGAAAAGCTGCGCAGCATGCAGAGCCGGCTGCAGCTGCATCTGTTCGACATGCTGGAATCCGGCAACCGCTACGGCCAGTCATTCGGCCTGCTGAACATCCAGCGGCGCATCCAGCTGCAATACGGCGAAGAATACGGCCTGACCCTCTCTGCCTCCGATGGATGGACGCGCCTTCACCTGCGCTTTCCCGCCATTCCGTTCTCCGGAAAAGCCCGCTGACCTTCCAACATCCAAAAAGCCCCGTCCTCCATTTCGGAGCGCGGGGCAGCAGAATGCCGTTTGGGGATTGCGCGGTCAGTTGTGCACGATCTGAGCCAGCAGCACCTTGCCGTTTGCGCCGAACACGACGCTGGAGAGGACCTCCTCGTCGCATAGCGCGACGTTCGAGCTGTGGAATGGCATATCTCATTTATCTTCTCCATTGTCTCGCACTTGTTCTTTGCGTTAATTCGCGGACAAACTCCCCGCGCACATCCGAACGTTTTTCACAAAGCTCCGCATCGGGATAAAGCGCTGCCGCGTCACGGTGCAAGCCCCGTCCAACCGCCTTGACAAGCGTTCCGAAAGGGACTACAATAGTGCTAAACAAAAGCTGTACGCAACAGAAAGGAGCAATCCTATGCAACCGATTACGCACGAGCGCCTCGACGCCTTTTCGAGTCACTACGCCGCCAGCCGCGAGCGCCAGCTCGCCACCTTGTCGCTGTCCAAGAGCGAGTTAAACAGCGTCGCCTTCGTCTCCAGCCGCGCCAACGCCATGCGGCAGAAGTTCTCCGTCGAAATTCCGACGATGGAGGTCTGCAATCAGGAGCGCAGCGGCCGCTGCTGGCTGTTCGCCGCGGCGAACGTGCTCCGCGAGCGCATCGCCAAGGAGCACAATCTGGAAAAATTCGAGCTTTCGCAGAGCTACCTCGCCTTCTGGGACAAGTTTGAGCGCTGCAACTACTTCCTCGAGAGCATCATTCTGACCGCCGGCCTGCCCACCGACGACCGCACGGTCATGCACATCCTCTCCACCGGCGTGCACGACGGCGGCCAGTGGGATATGTTCGGCAACATCGTGCGCAAGTACGGCATCGTCCCCAAGGACGTGTACGACGAGACCTGGCAGTCCAGCAACACCAACCAGATGAACGCCGTGCTCAACCGCGCGCTGAAGGCCGCCGCCGCAAAGCTGCGCGGCATGATCGCCTCCGGCGCGTCCGAGGACGACGTGCAGGCGGAAAAGACCGCCGTGCTCGACGCCATCTACGGCTTTCTCGCCAGCTGCTACGGCGAGCCGCCGAAGGCGTTCGACTTCGAGTTCGTCGACAAGGACGGCGAATACCACGTCGAAAAGGGCTACACGCCGGCGACCTTCGCCGAGCGCTACGTCGGCGACCTGCTCGAGAGGACGGTCAGCATCATCAACGCCCCGACGAAGGACAAGCCCATGCACAAGACCTACACCATCCGCCTGCTGGGCAACGTCGCCGAAGGCCGGCCGGTCAAGCATCTGAACTTGACGATGGACGAATTCAAGGCCGCGATCATCGCGCAGCTGCAGGATGGAAAGGTCGTCTGGTTCGGCAGCGACGTCGGCCACTACGGCGAGCGGACGAAGGGCATCTGGGACGACGGCTGCTTCGACTTTGAGCTGCTGTCCGGCCTGTCGCTTTCGATGAGCAAGGCCGACGCGCTCGACTACGGCCTGTCGGCGATGAACCACGCCATGGTGCTCACCGGCGTGCAGCTCGAGGACGGCAAGCCGACCCGCTGGAAGATCGAAAACAGCTGGGGCGACAAGAGCGGCGAAAAGGGCTACTACGTCTGCTCCGACAGCTGGTTCGACGGCTACGTCTATCAGGCCGCGGTCGAAAAGGAGTATCTGGGCGGCCTCGCGGCGCTGGCCGAACAGGAGCCGGCCGTGCTCGAACCGTGGGATCCGATGGGCACGCTCGCGGACTGAGCCGAAAGCGCCTCCTGCAAAGAAAAAAGGATCCCCGAAAGCACGCTTCCGGGAATCTTCAAACCACCTTATGACAAACACAAGCCTGCAAAGCCACATGGCCGCGCAGGCTTGTGTCGTTTCATTGTGCAGAAAGTCCGCGATTGCAAATGCGCCCCGCAGACCTTTTCAGCTCCGCAGAAAATCCGCGATTGCGGGCGCGTCGCGCAGCCCCTTTTCGTACAGGCGCTTGAGCCCCTCCCGGTCGCGCGTCAGCGTGTTGACGCCGCAGGTATCGTCGGGCGCGAGGATCAGCACGCGGTCCTCCGCCTCCCACTGCTTCGCCAGCGCCACGCCCTGGTTGTAGTGCTCCGCGCGCTGGCGCAGCTTTTCGGCGGCGAGCGGATACTTCTTCTGGATGCGGTCGGCGAACTTGCAGTCGCCCTCGGAGGTGCGGATGGTGTCGCGCGGCTTGGTCAGGATCAACACGACCCGGTCGCACCCGCACGCGAACGCCTTCTCGATGGGCACCGCGTCGCCCAGCGCGCCGTCGTAATACGGCACACCGCCGATCTCATACGGCTTGCAGACGAACGGAATCGCCGAGGACGCCTTGCAGATGTCGTAGCTGTCCTGCGCCACATCCGCCTTGGTGAAGTACTTCGCCTCGCCCGTGTTCGCGTCCGTCGCGACAACGATCATCTCCGCCGGATTGTCCCGAAGGCGCGCATAGTCCAGCGGATACTCACCATCGGAATTGCTCAGCGTGCTGTACACATAGTCCAGATCGATAAACGACCGCCTCCGCAGGAAATTGCGCAGGCTCATGTACTCCTTGCGAAAGGCGTATTCGGTGTAAAACGTGTAATTTCGCCCGCGCTGCCCGGCGAGATACGACGCGATGTTCGCGCTGCCTGCCGACACGCCGATGCACAGGTCGAATTGGATGCCCACGTCCAGGCAGTGATCGAATATGCCCACCGCGTAAATTCCGCGCAGTCCGCCGCCCACGTCGACGACTCCGGTTTTCATAGGTTCGCTTCCTCCGTTTTCCATGGTAAAAGCCTTCGCTGCTATTATACCCCGACCGCCTGCCGCTCTGTCAAGCCTTCCCCAAATTTTCACAAAAGCGATTCCCCGCCGCGCAGCCGCAGCGGGGAATCCGGCCAGGACGGCGAGCGGGAGTGCGCTCCCGCTTCAGACGGCAAGCCCCGTCCTTCCGTCGTTTTCATCGGTGATCCATTCGGGATGCGTGCCCTTTGCCCGGCCATCCGCAAGCGGGAAGCCTTCTGCTTTCCTCACGCCCAGAGTTCTTCCGGATACTCTCCGGCGGCGCGCTTTTCAGCCAGCGCGCGCTGCACCGCAGCCAGATCGTCGCGATAGGTCACGCCGAACCAGCGCTCGTCCGTGGTCAGCATGTGGACGCTGCCCGTGCCCTCGCGGATGATCGCGTTCGGCACCAGCGGCAGGAAGTATTCGCACTTCATCGGGTTCACGGGCAGGTTTTCGTCCAGATACTTCGAGAACCGCGCGCGCAGCTCGTCGAGCATGGAGTGCTGAAACGCCCACAGGTTCATCGAAACCGGCGTGCCGGCGGGCAAAAAGGTCTCCTTTCCGTCCTCGAGAAACGCCGCGCCGCCCTCGCGGGGCACGATCGCCGTTCGCTCGACGACGCCCGCCAGCAGCCCGTCCTTCGCCTCGCACACGCCGCGCGACACCGAGCCGTTTTCGGTCAGCGTGTTCTCGACGCGATAGGCGACCATGGCGTGCTCGTTCGGCGCGTGCGGGGCGGCGAGGAAGTCGTGCGCGACCTGAATCGCGCCGCGGCCGTAGAAGTCGTCCGCGTTGACCACGGCGAACGGCCCGTCGATCGCGCCGGCGGCGCAGAGCACCGCGTGGCCCGTGCCCCACGGCTTCGTGCGCCCCTCCGGCACGGAATAGCCCTCGGGCAGCATGTCGAGCTTCTGATGGGCGTACTGCAGGTCGGCGTGCGGTGCGATCCGGTCGCCGATGGCGGCGCGGAAGTCGGCCTCCATCTCCGGCTTGATGACGCAGACGATGCGGCCGAAGCCCGCGCGCAGCGCGTCGTAGATCGTATAGTCGATGATGACCTGACCGGCGTCGTCCACGGGGGTCATCTGCTTGCAGCCGCCGAACCGGCTGCCCAGACCCGCCGCCATGACGACCAAAGTGGGCTTGTTCATGGATGAATCCTCCTCAATTGCTTCCAATATATGAACTACAAAGAGCATACATCACGGCGCGGAAAATGTCAATACGAAAATTCGCCCACGCGCTTCCCGAGCGGAACGCCCCGGCAGTTTGTCAAAAATGCCGGCCATGAAACGCATAAATGACGGCAAACCCGCATATAGGATGTTCAATGGGCGCGCAGCCCCGCTGGAAAAAAGTTGCGCGCGCAGGGTTTTGAAGTATATTCCGCGCACATGCCGCGCATACTCTGTATCATCAAGGCAATTTGGAGGGAAAAGTATGGAGCAGGCGATTTCCAGAACCGGCAGACGCTCGGGTTGGACCGAAGCGGAGACGCGCATGCTGTGGGAGACGGCGGACGAAGCGCAGCAGCAGGGCCTGCCGCTCAAGGCGGTGTTCGAGCGCATCGCCGAGCAGACCGGGCGGCGTCCGAACAGCATCCGCAACTACTACTACGCCCAGGTGCGCGAGCGCGGCGAGGGTCAACAGCCGCCGGCCCGGTTCGTGCCGTTCGCGCCGGAGGAGGTCGACTGGCTGATGGAACAGGTGCTCATCGCCCGCGCGGCGGGACAGAGCGTGCGCTCGTGCCTGCAAAAGCTCGCCGGCGGCGATCACAGCCTGATGCTTCGCTATCAGAACAAGTACCGCGCGGTCATCAAGAGCCGGCCGGAGTACGTCCGCGAGATGGTCGACCGCCTCAACGACCAGGGCGTAAAGTGCGACGCCCCGCAGGTCAACCACCGCGTCCGCGCCGACGTCGGCCAGTCCTGCGCGCGGCTGGAGCAGGAGGGCCATCGCTCCGGCGACGCCGAGCTTGCCCGCGCCTGCGACACACTGGCGGACTACCTGCGCGGCCTTCGCGCGCCCGCGCCCGACGCCGGGCTGATCGACGCCGCGCAGGCGCTGGTCGATCCGATCAAGGAATTCGTCGCCCGGCCGGCCGGCGAGCGCGCGGAGCACCTCGACGACTTCTGCGCCGAGATGGCCGCCAAGGTCGGCGCGCTGGAATCGCAGCTGCCCGCCGCGAACAGCGTGTCGGGTTGACGGCGCGGTTCTCCCCTCCCCGTCGAACGCTGCGTAAAATTCGCGAGGCGCGCGGCGGGGAATTTCTGCATATATATGCCAAATTCACGGACTTTCACAGCGCAGCAACGGCCAAACCGCCCGCGAGCGCGGATTTTTTTGCGCATTTTTGAATGATTATGCGGCTTTTGCTCATGCTCACCCCGCGCCGCCGCGTTGACTTCGCCCCGTGCGCGTGCTATAATCAATATATTGCGTGTCATCCGGCGGCCATCCACCAGATGTCGCGGTTTTTTACGCAAAATCTCATATTTTCGTTACATAAGACAGTGGAGGCGGCCATTATGCAGGTCAGAAAGAGAAACGGCAGCGTCGTGGACTATGATCGCGAGTTCATCGTCCGCGCGGTGACGCTGGCCGCCGCCGCCGCGGGCGAGCACGACGACGACGCCGTGCAGCGCGTGGTGGACGGCGTAGAGGAGAAGATCTCGGCGCGCAGCGAGCGCATCGTGGACATCGAGACGATTCAGGACGCGGTCGAGGAATCGCTGTTTGAGCACAACCGCTTCCGCACGGCGAAGGCGTACATCCTCTACCGGATGGACAAGGAAAAGACGCGCGGGCTGGTCGAATGGAAGGACGGCCTGCTCAGCCGCGAGTTCCTCTCGCGCTACAAGCACGCGCCAAACCCGATGGGCGAGCTGGGCGCGTTCGTCTATTCGCGCACCTATTCGCGCTATATGCCGGTGCTCAACCGCCGGGAATTCTGGTGGGAGACGGTGCGCCGCGCGGTCGAATACAACTGCTCCCTCGCGCCGACGACGCGCGAGGAGGCCGAGAAGCTCTACGACAACGTGTTCCACCTGCGCCAGTTCCTGTCCGGCCGCACGCTGTGGGTCGGCGCGACGCAGGTCTCCC
The DNA here is from genome assembly GCA_018716805.1 of Candidatus Faecivicinus avistercoris. Lineage (GTDB taxonomy): Bacteria > Bacillota > Clostridia > Christensenellales > Aristaeellaceae > Faecivicinus > Faecivicinus avistercoris. The sequence goes on from DVJL01000035.1 coordinate 19,872, forward strand.
AAGCGTACCCGATGGCCAATTACAACTGCGCCTTCGAGGTCATCGACGACTTCCACGCCTACCACGACCTGTTCTACCTGCTGATGGTCGGCAGCGGCGTGGGCGTGCGCGTGCTGAAGTCAGACGCGGAGAAGCTGCCGAAGATCCGCACAAATCTGGAGATCGTCCACAAGGCGTACAACCCGCGCCCGAAAAAGGAGCGGCTGGAGTACACGAACCTGACCTTCTCCGGCGACACGGTCAACCTGGCCATCGGCGATTCCAAGGAGGGCTGGGCGCAGGCGATCGACCACTACTTCCAGATCCTGACCAACCTCGAGTACTCGCGCGTGCGGCGCATCATGGTCGAATACGATTCCATCCGCCCGCGCGGCGAGCGGCTGAAGGTGTTCGGCGGCACGGCCAGCGGCTATGAATCGATGCTGACGATGCTGGAGAAGATCCACCGCGTCGTCCGCTCGGCCGGCCTGCGCGACGGCCGCGAGCGCACGCAGCTGCGCCCGATCGACTTGCTGGACATCGCGAACATCATCGGCGAAAACGTCGTCTCCGGCGGCGTGCGCCGCACGTCCGAGATCGGCCTGATCGACCAGGACGACCCGGAGTGCATCCAGGCGAAGGGCAACCTCTACCGCCAGGTGGGCGGCCGCTGGGAGATCGACAAGGCCATCGCCCACCGCCAGATGAGCAACAATTCCATCTTCTACCGCCGCAAGCCGACGCGCGAGCAGCTGCACTGGCACCTCCAGCAGATGCGCTTCTCCGGCGAGCCGGGCTGGGTCAACGAGGCCGCCGGCCTCAAGCGCCGCCCGAACTTCTGCGGCTGCAATCCCTGCGGCGAGATCCTGCTGGACAGCCACGGACTGTGCAACCTGACGACGGTGAACGTCATGGCGTTCGTCCGCGACGGCAAGCTCGACGAAAAGGCATTGCTCGACGCGCAGCGGCTGAGCGCGCGCGCCGGCCTGCGCATGACCTGCCGCGAGCTGGAGATGCACCGCTGGAATCAGGTGCAGCAGCGCGACCGGCTGCTCGGCTGCTCGCTGACCGGCTGGCAGGACATGGTCAACGCCGTGGGCCTGAGCCGTGAGGAGCAGGCCGCATTGCTCGACCGCCTGCGCGCGGCGGCGCACGAGGCCGCGCGGAAGGCCGCGTCGGCGCTGGGGCTGAACGAGCCGCTGCTGGTGACGACAATCAAGCCCGAGGGCACGCTGTCGCTTCTGCCGACCGTGTCCAGCGGCATCCACTACTCGCACGCGCCGTACTACGTCCGCCGCATCCGCATCTCGTCGAGCGACCCGCTCTGCCGCGTCTGCGAAGAGCTCGGCTATCCGGTCTACCCCGAGGTCGGGCAGGACCCCGAGACGTGCCGCACGAAGGTCGTCGAGTTCCCGGTCAAGGCGCCCGCGGGCAAGGTCAAGGGCGACGTCTCCGCCATCGAGCAGCTCGAAAACTACAAGATGTTCATGGAGCACTACGTCGACCACAACTGCTCGATCACCGTGCACGTGCGCGAAAACGAGTGGGACGACGTCGAGGAATGGGTCTGGAACCACTGGGACGACGTGGTCGCGCTGTCCTTCCTGAGCTACGACGAGAACTTCTACGAGCTGCTGCCCTACGAGGCGATCACCGAGGAGGAGTACGAGGCGCGCCGCGCGAAGATGCGCCCGTTCAACCCCTCGCTGATCTCGAAGTACGAGCGCGAGGAGACCGAGCTGGACGTGGACGCCTCCGACTGCGCCAACGGCGTCTGCCCCGTGCGCTGAGGCGCCGCCTGAGCGGCGGAAGAGTCCCTCCGGCGGAATCCCGCGCGCCGGGAGGGACTTTTGCCGCGCGGACGGCGCTTGATCCGAAATGCGCGCCCGCGCACAAATTCCGCCCGGTTTTTCGCGCGGACGCTTGCAAATGGGCGCGATTTGATGTACACTTATACCATGCTGACCGGGAGGAGGTTGAACCCAAATGATCGACAAGACGATGACGATTTACGAAGTGCTCTCCAAGGATCCGAATTCCGCAGCCGTGATGATGGCCTACGGCATGGGCTGCATCGGCTGCCCGCACGCGATGATGGAGAGCATCGAGATGGCCTGCGCCAGCCACGGCGTAGACGCCGACGAGCTGGTCGCCAAGCTCAACGAATACTTCGCAGAGAAGCAGGCACAGTAATTCTAGAGAAGGGAGGCCGTTTTTATGTACCATGTGTTCAGCGACGTCGAGGGGCTGCGCATCGCCGTGGAGATGGAGCGCCGCGGAGAGGACTTCTATCGCCGCGCAGCGAAGGTGAGCCGCGCGCCGGAAACGGTCTCCCTGCTCAACGACCTCGCCGACGACGAAGTGCTGCACGGGCGCGAATTCCAGCGGCTGTACGATCAGGCGTGCGCCCGGCGCGGCGGCTGCGACGAGGCGTATGACAGCGAGACGAACGCCTACCTCTCCGCCATCGCGGCGGACATCGTGTTCCCGGGCGGGCTGATGGCGCTGCGGCAGGCGGGATTTGAGGATCCGGCCGCCGTGCTCAAGGCCGCCATCGCCTCGGAGAAGGATTCGATATTGTTCTATACCGAGCTGGCCGCCTGCGCGCGCGATGCGCAGGCGCGGAGCACGTTTGAAGAGATCGCGCGGCAGGAGCGCGGCCACCTCGCCCTGCTGCTCAACCGGCTCGCCGAAGTGAGCGGGCAGGAAGTTGACAAAGCCGGTCCAATGCCAGAGCGGTGAGAAAGCCCGCAGGACAAGGGCGCAGAAATTGCCTCTGACTTCTCGCGTCACGGCAATTTTTGCGTTTGCGGGCTTTGTCAGCGCTCTGTGTTTTTATCCGGAATGCGCGAACGCGCCCGACCGAACCGGCCGGACGCAAGTCAGAAGCCTGGGGCGGGCAGGGGCTGGGTCCTTCCGCCCGCAGGACAAAACGAGGAGGAATGACGCATGGAGGCAATGGAGCTCTACCGCCAGTGGCTTGCGGATTTCGCGGATGACGCTGATACCGTCGCCGACCTGAAGGCCATCGAGAACGACCCCAAGGAAATCGAGGACCGCTTCTACAAGGAGCTGGAGTTCGGCACGGCTGGAATGCGCGGCGTTCTCGGCGCGGGCACGAACCGCCTGAACATCTACAACGTCCGCCGGGTCACCCGCGCGCTGGCGAAGTACATACTGACCACGCCGGACGGCGCCGAAAAGGGCGTCGCCATCGCCTACGATTCCCGCCACATGTCCGACGTGTTCGCCAAGCAAGCCGCGCTGGTGCTCTGCAACGCCGGCGTCAAGGCGTATCTGTTTGACTCGCTCCGGCCGGTGCCGGTGCTGTCGTTCACGATCCGCCACCTGAAGTGCATCGCCGGCATCGTCATCACCGCCAGCCACAACCCCAAGCAGTACAACGGCTACAAGGCCTACTGGACCGACGGCGGCCAGATGCCGCCCGAGTCGGTCAAGGGCATCACCGACCGCCTGCCGGAGACGACCTACGCCGAATCCGTCCCGATGGACGAGGCCGAGGCGCTCGCCAAGGGGCTGCTGACCTACATCGGCAAGGACGTCGACGACGCCTACATCGCCGCGGTCAAGAAGCTCAGCGTCAACCCCGAGCTGGCGCGCGAGATGGGCAAGACGCTCAAGATCGTCTACACGCCGCTGCACGGCTCCGGCAACATCCCGGTTCGCCGCATCTTCCGCGAAATCGGCATGGAGAACGTCTACGTCGTGCCCGAGCAGGAGCTGCCCGACGGCGACTTCCCGACGGTCAAGGTGCCGAACCCCGAGGATCCGGGCGCGTTTGCGCTCGCGCTGAAGATGCAGGAGAAGCTCGGCGCGGACCTCTGCGTCGGCACCGATCCGGACTGCGACCGCGTCGGCATCGCTTGCATGACCGAGAGCGGCCCGCGGCTGCTCAACGGCAACCAAATCGGCTGCATCCTGCTGCACTACATCCTCAGCCAGAAGAAGGAGCGCGGCGAACTGCCGGCCAACGCCGCTGCGGTCACCACGATCGTCAGCACGGACATGGCCGCCGCCATCGCGAAGTCGTTCGGCTGCGAGATGATCGAGGTGCTCACCGGCTTCAAGTACATCGCCGAGCAGATCCACCGCTTTGAGACGACCGGCTGCAACACGTTCATGTTCGGCTTCGAGGAATCGTTCGGCTACCTGTCGGGCACGGACGTGCGCGACAAGGACGGCGTCAACGCCTGCATGCTGATCGCCGAGGCCGCCGCGTGGTACAAGAAGATGTACAACAAGACGCTCGTCGACGCCATCGACATGCTCTACGAGCAGTACGGCTACTACGGCGACAAGGTCACCAGCTTCGTGCTGCCGGGCAAGGACGGCCTCGAAAAAATGCAGGCGGTCATGCAGGCGCTGCGCGCCAACCCGCCGAAGTCGTTCGCCGGCACGGACGTCAAAGCGCTGCGCGACTACCAGACCTCCAAGCGCATCTGCGGCGAGACGGTCGAAAAGCTGACGCTGCCGAAGTCGAACGTGCTGTACTTCGAGCTCGAGGGCGGCGCGTGGATCTGCGTGCGCCCGTCCGGCACGGAACCGAAGATCAAGCTGTACGTCAACGCCGTCAGCGGCAGCGCCGGGGAGACCCAGCGCCTGCTGAACGCCTATTCCGACGCCGCCGTAAAGCTGCTGGAGAGCCTGTAACCGGCGCCGCCTTCCGGCGCGCAGCCGCAAAGGATGCTTTTGGAACGCCGACACCGTCCGGCGAGGCAGATGCCTCGCCGGATTTCATTTGCCCGGATGGGCGGATGTCACCGTTTTTTCCACTTCAGCAGCAGCGCCGAATTGAGGATGACAAATACACTTCCGGCATTGTGCACCAGCGCGCCGACGACGGGCGTGAGGACGCCCGTGATGGCGAGCGCGATCGAAATAAAATTCAGCGCCATGGAGAACGTCAGGTTGTACTTGATCGTGCGCATCATCCGCTTCGCGAGCCGCAGCAGATGCGGGATTTCGCGGATGTCGTCGTTGACCAGCGCGATGTCCGCGGCATCCACGGCAATATCGCTGCCCACGCCGCCCATCGCGATGCCGACCTGCGCCTTTTTCAGCGCCGGCGCATCGTTGATGCCGTCGCCGACCATGCAGACCGGCCGGCCGGCGCGCTGGGCCGCGTCGATCGCGCCGAGCTTGTCCTCCGGCAGGCAGTTGGCGCGCACCTCGGCGATGCCCAGCTGTCGGGCGATGTGCTGTGCGGCGCTCTCATGGTCGCCCGTCAACAGCACCGGCTCCACGCCGGTCTGCCGGACCTGACGGATGGTCTCCGCTGCCGAGGGCCGCAGCGTGTCCGAGAGCGCCAGCATGCCCGCCGCCCGGCCGTCCACCGCCACATAGATCACCGTGCAACCATCGCGCAGCGCCTCCTCCGCCGCATGCGAAATCTCCCCGGGCAGCGCAATGCCATTCTCCCGAAGCAGTTCCGCATTTCCGGCGAGCACCGCCCTGCCCTCCACCACCGCGCGCACGCCCCTGCCCGGCAGCATCTGAAACCGCTCTGAACCAAGCGCCGGGCGGCCGCTTCCCGCCCGATAGCCGGCGGCCACCGCCCTGCCGAGCGGGTGTTCCGACCACATCTCGGCGCTGGCGGCGCAGAAATACAGCTGCTCGTCCGAGAGATCCGGCGAAAAGCTGTGAACCGCCGCGACCTCTGGCGCGCCGTAGGTCAGCGTCCCGGTCTTGTCGAAGGCAAAGATGCGCACGCCGGCCAGCCGCTCCAGCGCGTCGCCCTCGCGGACGAGGAAGCCGTGCCGCGTGGCGTTGCCGATGGCGGCCATGATCGCCGTGGGCGTCGCCAGCACCAGCGCGCAGGGGCAAAACACCACGAGAATGGTCACCGAGCGGATGAGCTCATGGGTAAACAGCCACGTCAGCACCGCCGCCGCCAGCGCGACGACCACGATCCACGTCGCCCAGCGGTCCGCCAGCCCGACGATCTTCGCCTTTCCGGCGTCGGCGGACTGCACCAGCCGGATCATCCTCTGAATGGAGCTGTCCTCCCCGACGCGGGTCGCCTCCATGTCGAAGGAGCCAAACTGGTTCACCGTCCCGCTGGAGACCTCGTCGCCGACGCCCTTGTCCACTGGCAGCGATTCGCCGGTCATGACCGCCTGATTGATGGAGGTCGCGCCCGCGCGGATCACGCCGTCCACCGGTACCGTCTCGCCGGGCAGCACGCGCAGCAGATCGCCCACCCGAACCTGCTCCGCGGGAACGACCGATTCCGCGCCGTCCGCGATCACCCGCGCCGTCCGCGGGGTCAGCCGCACCAGCTTTTCGATGCCCGCCCGCGCCCGCGCGACGGTCAGATCTTCCAACAGGCCGCCCAGCTGCATGATGAACGCCACCTCGCCGGCCGCAAAGTCCTCCCCGATGGCGACCGAGGCGATCAGCGCCAGCGACACCAGGACGTCCGCCTTGATGTCAAACGCCGTCACCAGGCCGATGATTGCCTCCAGCACGATCGGCACCCCGCACAATGCGATGGCAATCCACGCCGGATCAAGCGGCAGGACAGAGCCAAACGCAATGCTCGCCAACAGGGCCGCGGCGGAAACCGCCAATAGGACGATCTCCTTTTTCGTCCCGCCCCACTCCAGAAATCTCTCCAACTGTTTCACAGGCGCGCCTCCTTATACCATATGGGGTATAGGTATATTATAGCGACGCAGAGATCGCCTGTCAAGCCGCTTGACAATTTTTGCGTTTTATCGGATAATACTGTTAGTCTCAACGGCACAGGAGGATGGATATGAGGCAGTGCATGGATTCTGAAAATCTCCACCGGCGGCTGAAGAAGATTCTGGGACAGGTTCAGGCCATCGACCGCATGATCGACGAGGACGTCCCCTGCGAGGACATCCTGGCGCAGATCAACGCTGCGAAATCCGCGCTGCACAGCTGCGGAAAGGTGGTTCTGGAAGGGCACATCCGCCACTGCGTTCGCGACGGCATCGAGCACGGCGACGCAGACCAGACGATCGCCAGTTTCACAAAGGCCGTGGAGCGGTTTGCAAATATGAACTGAACTGCGTTTCAATGGCCGGTTTGCCGGGAAGCGGCGCCTGTAAAACCGGATTTCCCGGCGCCGCACAGGAACGGATCGCCCCGGCGCTGAAAAATCGCCCCTCTGCACACGCCGCCGGAAATGGTTGCAGCGCGAAAGGGCTTCGGCCCTCCTGCGCTCCCCAATGGAACTTGGACAACGTGAAATCCCCGCGCACGTCCGATGCGCGGGGATTCGTCTGTTGGCGGGATGTCCAAGCCCGCACACCTTTGGCGCAGGTTCAGCTTCTCAAGAGTGCGCGGGCCGCATTTAGCCGGGACATCTGGGCAGGATTCATGGAAACCTCCCATTTTTCACAAAACCGTGGACAGCATTTGGCCGGGATGCATTTGAGTCGGCTCCCTCATGCGATCGCGTCCGCCTTTCACAGGCGCGCAGACCGCACTCGGCCAGTTCGCACTTTTCCGCCCTCATCGCAGAAATCGTCCGCCTTTTCAGCCGCATGGGGCGCTTGACCGGCTATATCATGAAGACCGCCCTTCACAGGCTGCGGATCGCCGACGCAAAAGACAGCCGTCCGCCATGCGGACAACGCCGAGGGCGGGCGCGCCGCCGCTTCGATTATGCAGCCCTGCCGTGCGGATCGTTCAGCCGCTGCCACGAACGACTCGCCTGTTCCTCTCGGATTTCCTCGCGGTCGATCGCGCAGACGCGAACCGCGCCCAGCTGCAACACGATGCTCATCGCTAGCAGCCACGCCTTGGCAAATTCGCCGCGCATCGGCATCTGCGCCGGTGCGACGGCATTGACCACCAGCATCACCGTGTACCCAACGATGAGCGTCGCGCTGGCCAGCAGCCACAGCGCCCTGGGATTGAAGTGCTCGCGCCCGCGCTTTCGCACGCCGCTGCGCAGATTCGCCCGCAGGGTCGGAAACCGCCGGGCGGCGCACAGGCACATCGCCGCCAGCACGGCGCGCGTCAGGCCGTTGTCGATAAAATTCATCTGGCGGTTCACGCGGTCAATGCCATAGAATACATAGTACATGTTCGCGCACAGGATCGCCGCATGCGGCAGCATCCCGCGAATTCCCTTCATCGAGCGCCCTCCTCTCACTCGCCCGCCGACCGGTCGAGGATCATGATGATGTCGCTGACGGGGCGGCTCTCCACACCGCCCAGAGCGGAGGTCCCGGCCAGCAGCGCGGCGGTCTGTCCGCCATCGAGGTTGTAGGCGGCGGCGCAGCCAAGGCTGGCCATCAGCTCCGACAGCTCGGCGAGCGACGCGCCCTCCGATTCGTCGGTCCGGCCCTCGACCATCACGAAGCAATAGTGTCCCGGCTCATAGTATCCGATCGCGGCGCGCGGGTTTTTGGGATTGACGTTGCTGTTGAACGACGTCATCGCCTGGCCGCTGGCGTCGAGCAGCATCGGGCCGAAACACCACGCCTGATAGGCGCCGTTGGCCAGCTCGGTTTCCGCATCGAAGTCGCCGGGCGAGAAGGTTCGCATTGTACCGTCCCAATAGAGCACGCAGACGTCGTTGGCGTTGGGATCGTCCCGGTAGAGCTCGCCGTTTCGGATGACGACGCCGCCGTCGTGCGCGCCGTAATAGTCGCCGGTCAGCGAAACGATGCTGCCCCAGCGCGCCGCAATGTCGGCCGGATCCTCGGTATACGCAGTGCCGTACTGATCCCTGGCGAAAGCCGTCGCAAGGCACTCGATGTCGGCGATGTAGATGTCCGCGATGTGGCAGACGCTGTCGGCGTAGCGCATTTCCGTCAGCGCAATGCTGAGGTTCGCGCTGCGATAGGTGCTGTCCGTCACCTCAACCTCGCCGCTGGTAAACATCTCCGCCCAGCGCGCGCGGAAATCGCCCTCGACGGCCGGCGCCTCCGTCGGCTGGACGGTGGGCTGAAGGGTCGGCTGAGCCGTCGATCCGGCGGCAGATGCAGCCGCCATCGCCTGCTGCGCCGCATCGGCGGCCGGCGTAGGCGTGGCCTCCGCCGTCTCCACCGCGCCGCCGCGCACCGAGCGCAGGCCGAGCGACTGCCCCTGCCTTGGAATTACATGGTGCGGAAGCGCATAGGCCAGAAGCGCCACGCCCAGCGCCAGCACATGCGCACAGATCACCTGCCAAAGCGGCCTCGGCCGGCGGCTGGAATTCCCCGTTTGATTTTTGCGCACACTGAACATCTCCCGCCGCAAAGATCTGAAGAATTTGATCTGATCCTGATAAAAGGTTCTTAATTCTATGGAATCTGAGTTCTATTTTATCGCCTCTTTCTGTCGCTTCTCCATCTCTTTCGACTTTATTTTTGGTGTTCGTTGTGTTATACTGAGTTTACCTCAAGGAATACAATGCTTACACAAGGGAGTGCACGATATGGCGCGGCGGTATGAGCTGATCCTGCTCGATGCAGACGATACGATCTTCGACTTTCAAACCGGCAACCGAAACGCCGTCGGCCGGCTGATGGACGAGCTGGGGCTCGCCTCGCCGACGGTCTTCGACGAATACCAGGCGATCAACCACGCCTGCTGGAAGGCGCTTGAGCGCGGCGAGATGACGCAGGAGACGCTGCACGTCGAGCGCTTCCGCCGCTTTCTCCGCCAGAAATCGCGCGGCGACGACCCGGAAGCGGTGGCGAATCGCTTCGCCGAACTGCTCGGCCAGCAGGCGATCCCGCTGCCGGGCGCAGAGGCGTTTGTCCGCGCGCTCGCAGCCGATCGGCCGGTCGTGCTGCTGACCAACGGCATCGCGCGGATCCAGCGCGACCGGCTGGCGCGCTCGCCGATGTCCGCGCTGTTTCAGCGCGTCGTCATCTCGCAGGAGGTCGGCGTGGCCAAACCCGACCCGGCCATCTTCCAAATCGCCCTCGGCGGCACGGCGCCCGATCGCGCGCTGATGATCGGGGATGGGATTTCCAGCGACGTGCTCGGCGCGAACCGCGCGGGCGTGGACGTGTGCTGGTTCAATCCCGCGGGAAAGGCGCTGCCCGAAGGGCTGCACGCCGAATACGAAGTGCGCGCGCTTGCGGACTGCTTGCCCATCGCGCTGCAATCGCTTGCGTAAATTCCGCCGGATTTGAAGGCAAATCCGCGCATTTTCTGGGTATTTGCGGAACTTCAAACTTTTTCCCTTGCAAAGTACCGGAATTGCCATTATAATGGTAAGCAGTGGATTGATCGAGGAGGGAGAAAGCGCAATGAACCGCGTATACAATTTCGCCGCCGGCCCCGCCACCATGCCCACAGAGGCGCTCGAGACCGCGGCAAGGGAGATGCTGTGCTATGGCGGCACCGGCATGTCCGTGATGGAAATGAGCCACCGTTCCAAGATGTATCTGGAAATCTTCGATGAAACCGAGGCGCTCGTGCGCGAACTGATGGGCGTGCCGGACGACTACGCCGTGCTGTTCCTGCAGGGCGGCGCGACGGGACAGTTCGCCGCGATTCCGCTGAACCTGCTTTCGCGCAGCGCCGATTACATCGACAGCGGAAACTTCGCCCACGGCGCAATGGCCGAGGCGCGCAAATACGGCGCCGTGCGCTGCGTGGCGTCCTCGCGCGAGGAGAACTACACCCGCATCCCGGCGTGGAACGCCGCCGACTTCGACCCGGAGGCCGACTACTTCTACATCACCACCAACAATACCATCTTCGGCACGCGCTTCGCCGAGCTGCCCGAGACGGGCAGCGTGCCGCTGGTGGCCGACATGTCGTCGAACATCCTGTCCGAAGTCTACGACGTGCGCCGCTTCGGCGTGATCTACGCCGGCGCGCAG
>DVJL01000036.1 GCA_018716805.1 Candidatus Faecivicinus avistercoris
GCGCGCGATGGGCGGCTGCTTGCGGGGAAACGATTCCGGATCGCCGAACTCGCGTGCCTTGCAGCAGGCGGCGATCGGGCAGGAAGGGCAGTCCGGCCTGCGTGGCGTGCAGACCGAGGCGCCGAGGTCCATCAGCGCCTGGTTGTAATCGCCCGGCCGGGAGCGGTTCATCATCTCGCGCGCCTGCGCCTCCAGGTCGAACGGCGTCTTCAGCGGCCGCTCCCACGCGAGGACGCGGGAGAGCACGCGCGCCTGATTGCCGTCCAGCGCGGGCGCGCACTCGTCGAACGCGATCGAAGCGATGGCATTCGCGGCGTAGGGGCCGATGCCGGGCAGCGCGCGCAGCGACGCCGAATCGCTGGGAAAGCGTCCGCCGAAGTCGAGAGCGACGCGCTTCGCCGCGGCGTGCAGATTTCGGGCGCGGGAATAGTAGCCGAGGCCCTCCCACAGCTTGAGCACCTCGTCCTCGTCCGCGTGCGCGAGATCTGCGACGGTCGGGAATCGCTCGAGGAATCGCGCGTAATAGCGCGCGACGGTCTCTGTGCGCGTCTGCTGGAGCATGATTTCGGACAGCCAGATGCGATAGGGATCGCGCGTATCACGCCACGGAAGGTTGCGCCGCTGAACGTCGTACCAGTCGAGCAGAAGTTTATCCAGTTTCATGATTCCTCCCAAAGATGTCAGAAAGCGTTTGAAAATTCCTGAAAATGCAAGTTTGCCGCCTTTTTTGCCCGCTTGGCGGTGCGAACTCTTGACTTCACGCCATGCAATCTGCGAACTCGCTGCGGCGCCGGACGAAAATCGCCCGCTGTTGCGGACTTACCTTTTTAATTCCCTCAGGGAAATAGAAAAAGAGCGGGAGGCGGGAGGAAGGAGTTCCTCCGCATTCCCGCTCGGAAGCGCGGTTCGACGCGCGGACGGCGGCGTCCAGCTTGGCCGCAGACGCTGGGTAGATCGCACGCACAGCTTTTCCGCACGCCACGCCCACCGGAGCGGCGGGCGTGGTGCGACGGCTTTGGTCCGCGCAGGCGGTCATTCGCGCGCGACGGTCGCGACCGAATCGCCCATCGTGCTCTGAATCTGCGCCCAGACGGTGGCCATGTACTGCAGGTCGGAATAGCCCATGCCCTCGGGCAGGTTGGCGGCGTCCGCATCGGTCCACTGGCCGACGGCGAGCGTGCGGTAATCGTAGACCGTCGCCGTTTCCGTACTCCGGTCGCTCTCATAGCGCAGGACATAGGTTGGGATGTAGACCGGGGTCTCGATGGCGAATGTACCGTCGGCCTGCTCCTGAATCGTGAATTCAAAGATGATGCCGCAGTCGAAATACTGTTCGCGCGAGCCGGTCAGGAAGCTGCCCGTCGCGCAGAGGCAGAGGGTGCGGTTGACGGTGCCGTCATCGGCCGTCGTTTCGATCAGCTGCGCGGGCTGAACGGTCTGCGGGTTGTAGCCGATGATGACGTCCACGCCGGCGGCGTTCAGGATCATCGCCATCCGGTACTGCGCCTCGGTGATACTCTGGCTGCCCGCGTCGCCCCAGTTGACCACGGCCACGATGACCTCCGCGCCGGCGTCGCGCAGAGCCTGCGCATCGGAGTAGGGGTCGCTGTTCGTGATCAGGTTGACGCCGTAGTTCAGCGCGTCGGCGTCTTCGGCATATTCGCTTTCGCCGGAGAGCGACTGGCAGTAGGCGAGGAAACCGACGTTGATGTCGTTGATCTCCTTTACCACCGGCGTCGACTTTTCCGCGGATGTGCGGTTTGTGCCGATGTGATCCAGACCGGCGGCTTCGACGTTGTCGATCGTCGCCACCAGCTCGCTGAACGGGCCGTCCATCGCGTGGTCGTTGCCGAGGAAGAGCATGTCCACGCCGGAGTCCTTCAGCGCGGTGAGCAGCGCGGAGGGCGTATACATCGCCCGATCGGTGGCGGAAAAGCCCATCGTGTCGCCCAGCGTGCCCTCGACGTCGGCGATGGTATAGTCCGCGTCGCCGACCACATCGGCGATTTCAGAGAACATCGGCGAAAAGTCAAACGTGCTGGTTTCCAGATCCGCCGCGGATTGCAACAGCTCCAGATCCATGGAGATTTCGCCCAGCGCGCGGATGGTTGCGCTGCGCGGCGTCGGTTCCGGGGTCGGCGTCGGCGCGGCGGTCGGCACCGGCGTGGCCGAGCTGGCCACATCTGCTTCAGGCGAACGCGTCGCGGACGCGAGCGTTGGATCCGATTGCGCGTCGGGCGAGCCGCCGGTCAACAACACGATTGCCACGATGATCGCCGCCACGACGGCGATCAATCCGCCAAATACGCCCATTCCCAGCGGAGTAATTCGATACCGGCCAATCCGCAGGCCCTTTTTTTGATTCGGCATTCCCGTTTCCCTCCAAACAATTCGACGGCATTGCTGTTTCCATTATATCATAGTTGTTTTTTTGCCGCAACGGGTATCGGGCCGTCGGGACAAATTTTTCAGAAATATTTCAAGATATGAAGGGATAGTGACGTAAAAAACTGGAAATTCGACATCGAGCAGACTAAAAATGCAAAAAAATCTACTTTTTTTCATCTGAACGGATTGACAGCTTCCCGCCAATGTTGTATCCTTAATAGTAGTGTAGGCGCGCGAAAATCCGTGCAGGAGAGTTTAGATCGCCGCGGCTGCGGCAAAGGGTGGGAAATATATGGCGATGGTCCGGCTTGGAAAATTGAAAATTCGCTTTCAGAATGGCGGAGTTGATTTCCGATTGGGGGATGGCGAGGTGCGCCATTTTGGCCTTGGCCGCAAATCCGCCGGCACGGACGAAGCGCAGCCGTATTCAGAGGATTCTTCCTTGAACGCGCAGGATGCAGATCCGGGCTATGGCGGACGCTTTGGCGGCTACGACGACGGCTACGGCGATGATTACGACGATCGCGATGCCGGATATGACGATGGCTACGATGATCGCGATGCCGGCTATGACGACGGTTACGGCGATGATTACGACGACCGCGATGCCGGCTACGACGACGGCTATGGCGAAGATTACGACGACCGCGATGCCGGCTATGACGGCGGTTACGGCGCTGATTACGACGACCGCGATGCCGGATATGACGACGGCTATGGCGACCGCGACGCCGGATACGACGATGATTACGACAACCGCGACGCCGCATACGATGACGGCTATGGCGGAGATTATGATGACCGCGACGCCGGATACGATCCCGGCTATGGCGACGACTACGGCCGCGAGGATGGCGGCTACGGCGAGGACGATTACGGCGAGGATCAGGGCTATGAACAGCCCGACGGCGGCTATCCGGCCGAAGGCTTTGGCGCGGTGCTGCAATATGTCGATGAAAACGACTGGGTGACGTTCCTGCTGCTGGTGCTGCTGCCGCCGCTGGGCATCTATCTGCTCTGGCGCCGCCAGCGCTTTGATCTGAAGGTTCGCTATGGACTCAGCGCGGGGTCGGCGATCTGGTTTGTGGTGCTGGTCGTGCTGCTGGCGACGGTCATCTTTGGCGGACGCGGCGATACGACCACGCAGGGCGAACTTGTGATCACGACGATTTCGCCGTCTCCCTCGGCGACGGTGGACGCCGGTGCGACTGCGACGCCCGCGCCGAGCGGCAGCGCGCAGCCCAGCGCGTCGCCTGGAGCGAGCGCCAGCCCGAATGCGAGCATCTCGCCCTCGGCGACGCCGATTGGCAGCGTTTCGCCTTCGGCCAGCGCCGGCAATATTGCGACCGTTTGGGTGACCACTTCGGGCGACTACTATCACAACCGTCAGGATTGTTCGAATATCAGCGGAACCGCGAGCGAAGTCACGCTTGCGCTCGCGCAGGAGCGCGGCCTGTACGCCTGCCCGGTCTGCTACGACGCTACGGTCTACTATGCCACGCCCGGCGGCCGCTGGTATCATACGGATCAGAACTGTCCGGGTATGTCCGGCGCCGAGGTCTACTCGCTCGAGCGCGCGGAGGCGGAGGGCAAGGATCCCTGCCCGGTTTGCGTGTTGCGCACGCAGACGTCGCTCTATCCCGGCGAGGAGCGGCTGGTGTTCGTCGATCACAATACCACTGACCAGAGCGGCATCACCGTCTATTGGAACAGCGACGGGCAGCATTACCACCTGGAGGACTGCGACAAAGTCTCCGGCGCGAGCGCGGGCAGCCTGAAAGATGCGATCGTGCAGGGCAAGACGGCCTGCCAGTACTGCCTGCCGATGGGCGACATGCTCGTCTGGTGCACGGAGGGCGGCGCCAACTGCCACCTCGACCCGAACTGCCGGAATATGTCCAACGCGAGCCAGGTGACGCTATCGGAGGCGCTGGTGCTCGGCAAGACGTTCTGCCCGACCTGCATGTCGGACTACCTCCCCGCGGACGAATCGGGCGAGGCGGAGGACAATCAGATCTACGTCTACGCGGTGCAGGGCGGCCGGTACTACCACATCAATGAGAGCTGCTCCAACATGGGCGACGGCACGCCGGTGCGCGGCCCGCTGCGCGCGGCGATCGAGTACGGCCTGAGCGCCTGCCCGGTCTGCAGCTCTGCGGCGAATACGCTGGTGTACTTCACGGCCGGCGGAACCTACTACCACTCCTACGCGACCTGCAGGAACATGGAGGACGCCCAGGCGGCGACGCTCGCCGAGGCGCTCGCGTATGGCTACCAGCAGTGTCAGTATTGCTGGGGCGGGACTTCCGCAACGGCAGCTCCGGGCGCCACGCAGTCGCCGTGGAGCGGCAGCGGCGGAACCTCTCTGGCCGACGAGGTCATGGTCTACGCCAGAGCGGACGGCCAGCACTACCATTTGAACGAGAACTGCAGCGGCATGACGGGCGCGTCGCACATCTCGCTGCGCGTCGCCGTGGACGCGGGCAAGACGGCCTGCCCGACCTGTTGCACCGTTGCGCTGACGCAGGTCTACTCCGCGGAGAACGACAGCTATTTTCACAACACGGCGAGTTGCTCCAGCGCCGTCAGCGGCGCGACCGCGCGGACGCTGGCCGATGCGCTGATGCTCAACCAGTCTCCCTGTCCCAACTGCCCGTCGTCCAGCGGCAGTGGCAGCGGCAATCAGACGGCTCAGCAGGTGTACAACTTCGAGGTCGGCCGCTCGGGCATTCAGGTTTACGCCTCGCTGTCCGACGCCTATTTCCACACGAACAGCTCCTGCTCCGGCCGCACGGGCTTGGTTCAGGTGCCGCTCGAGGTGGCGCTGAACTACGCCAAGACGCCCTGCCCCACCTGCGCTTCCGGCGCAGCAACGGTCGTCTATGCCTCGCCGAACAACTCCTATTACCATCTGAGCGAGAGCTGCGCGGGCGATGGCGCCGTCGCCGGCCCGCTGGCGATTGCGCTGGCGATGGGAATGGAGGGCTGCCCATACTGCGTGACCGGTTCCGCAACCGGCGAGGGTGAGCCCGCGGCGTATCCGGAGCCGGGCAACCTCGTGCCGGGAACGTCGGGCGTCTACGTCTATGCGACGCCAGATGGCGATTACTACCACCTGACCGAGAGCGATGCCGGTTCCGGCGCGGTGCGCATTGCGCTCGAGACGGCGCTGAATTACGGCAAGTCGGCCTGCCCGAACTGCTGCTCCTTCGGCGACGCGACCGTCTATGGAACGCCCGGACAACCGTACTTCCATACGAATCGCGACCATGCTGGCGACGGTTCGGTTGGCCTGACCTATTCGCTGGCGCTCTGCCTTGGGCTGGATCCGTGTCCGGACTGCTTTGGCAGCGGCGCGGGAAATTCCGGGGCGGCGCCGACGGCGGGGCCGGAGTATTCCGCGCCGGAGAGCACCGTGGTCTACGTCAACCTCTATGGAACGGATTACATGTATCATTCCGCGAGCAGCTGTTCCGGATCCGGGATGAGCGGCGGCACGGCGGAAACGCTGGAATTTGCGCTCGATCTCGGCTATGGACGCTGTCCTTACTGCAACCCGCCCTCGTCGATCGGCTAGCGGGTTTGCGTGAAAAAGAGGCGCCTCATCCACAATGGATGGGGCGCCTCCCTTTGCAGACAGTCCAATGAATCCGCGGATTGCGGCCCGTTTTGAAAGAGCAAGCGCCCGGGGGATCATTCCCGGACGCCCTTTTGTCTCCGCGCTCGCTCGATTTGTGAGCTTATTGACCGATTTGCCCATGCGCCCGGCATGGGCTTTGATTTTGGTTTGGCTGCCTTTGGATGTCCGGCGATGCAAGCGCCCCAGCGGGAGGCGGCGCGAACCGCGCATCGACTTTGCTCAGAATGGGCAGAGGGCAATGTTGAAGCCAGGCGGTGATGCAAACCGCCTCCTCGCGCCGGCCGGACGGCGATGCAAATGCCCCGGCTGCGTCGCTGCAGCCGGGGCGGGATGAATGGAGGATCAGCGCGCGAGGCGGATGTCCATCCAGATGGATTCGTAGAGGTCCATGGCGTCGGTGATGTCGTGGAAGAATTCGCAGCGCTCGATGACCTCCTCGGAGGGGTTCATGACCTTGTAGATGCGCTCGTCCACATCCCGCGTGCTGTCGGCGACGGACTGGATCGGCGAGGAGTAGAAGATGTAGTCCATGTTCATCTGCGCGATGTCCTCGCGGCACATGAAGTCGATGAACGCTTCGGCGCAGGCCTTGTTCTCGCTGCCCTTCGGGATGCACATGCCGTCGACCCAGATGTTGCTGCCCTCCTCGGGCACGGCGTAGTCCAGCGCCTCGTTCTTGTCCATGGCATAGAGCGCGTCGCCGGAGTAGACCACGGCCAGCGCGGCCTCGTTGCCGACCATCTTGTCCTTGGTCTCGTCGAGCAGGTAGCCGGAGGTGACGCCGTCCTGCTTCTGCTGGATGAGCAGGTCGCGCGCCTCGTTGAGCTCGGATTCCTCGCGGGTGTTCATCGAATAGCCGAGCGCCTTGAGGGCGAGGCCGATGGTGTCGCGCTGCGAGTTCATCATGATCACGGAGCCGGCGTACTCGTCGCTGAACAGCACGTCCCAGCTGTCGATCGGGCCGTCGACCATTTCGGTGTTGTAGAGGATGCCCAGCGTGCCCCACATGTACGGCACGGAGTACTTGCCCTCCGGGTCGTAGTCGGTGGTCTTGAGCCATTCGATCAGGCCGGAGAGGTTCGGCATGTTCTCTGTGTCGAGCTCCTCGAGCATGTCGTTGGCGATCATGCGCTCGATCATGTAGTCGGAGGGGAAGATGACGTCGTAATTCGCGGCGCCGGCCTCGAGCTTGGTGTACATCTCCTCGTTGGTGGTGAAGTTGACGTATTCCACCGTCGCGCCGGTCTCCTCCTCGAACATGTCGATGACGGCCGGGTCGATGTAGTCGTACCAGTTGAACACGGTCAGCGTCGTGCCGGTGAAGTCGTAGACCGGCTCCTCGGCGGCTTCCGCAGGTTCCTCGGCGGGCGCATCGGCCGTCTCGGCGGGCTCGTCCGCAGATTCCTCGGCGGGTTCGCCGTCCGCTTCGGCGCCGTCCGCTTCCGCGGACGTCGCGGCGACGGCAGGCTCGTCCGCGGGAGCTTCGGTGGGTTCTTCCGCGGCGGCCTCGGTGGGCGCTTCAGTCGGCGCTTCGGTGGGTTCTTCAGTCGGCGCTTCGGTGGGCTCTTCCGCGGGAGCCTCGGTCGGCGCTTCGGTCGGGGCTTCCGTAGCGGCCTCGGTCGGGGCGGCGGTGGCTTCCGGCGCTTCGCCGCCAGAGCACGCGGTCAGTGCGAGGGCCATCGCCAGCGCCAGCAGCGCGGCGACGAACGTGCGGGAAAGATGCTTCATGGGAATCTCCTCCTTAGACGGTATGGGCGGGAATCTATGGCAACCCGGGCTGGCGGGCCGGGTATGCGCTCACATTTCCTCCAGGCTCGAGCGGCGGTTGACGATCAGCAACAGCAGCAGTATGGCCAGGAACATCAGCGTGGAAAGTGCGTACATCGTCGGCTCCACGCCGCGCCGCGCGGCGGAATAGACGATCATGGAGAGGTTCTGGTCAGTGCTGGAGGTGAAATACGAGATGACGAAGTCGTCCAGCGACATCGTGAACGCCAGCAGCGCGCCGGTCACGACGCCGGGCAGAATCTCCGGCAGGATGACCTTGTACAGCGCCTTCATCGGGTGGCAGCCCAGATCGAGCGCCGCCTCGTAGAGGTTTGGGTTCATCTGCTTCAGCCGCGGCATCACCGCGAAGAGCACATACGGCGTGTCGAACGCGATGTGCGCCATCAGCATCGTGCCCTTGCCCAGCGGGATGTTCATGAACACGAACATCAGCATCAGCGATACGCCGGTGACGATGTCCGGCGTGGTCATCGGCAGGTAGGACAGGTTGACCAGCAGCGACGCCCAGCCCTTTTTCATGGCGTGGATGCCGATGGCGCCGAGCGTGCCCAGCACGGTGGAGACGGCCGTGGCGATCAGCGCGACTTCGATCGTCACCTCCAGCGCGGCGATGATCGCGTCGCTCTGAAACAGCTTCAGGTACCAGTCGAACGTGAAGCCCGTCCACTCTGCGCGGGAGACGGAGGCGTTGAAGGACAGCGCGATCATCACTGCGATCGGCACGTACAGAAACGCCAGCACCACGGCCAGATACGTCCATTTGAACGCCTTGACGGCGCGGCGGCTCTTCCTCACCATATGCCACCTCCCTGACCCTCGGGGTCGGCCTTGCGAAGGAAACCGATGGAGATCAAGATCAGCACCATCATGACCAGCGACATCGCGCTGCCGACGTTGCGGTTGTTCATGGTGATGTAGAATTCCTCGATCATGTCGCCCATCAGGTAGATCATGCCCGAGGACATCAGCCGCGAAATGGCGAACGTCGTCACCGCCGGCATGAACACCATCGTGATGCCGGACACGATGCCCGGCACCGACAGCGGCAGCACCACGCGCGTCACGACGCGGATCGGGTTTGCGCCCAGGTCCTCCGCCGCCTCGATCACGCGGGAATCGAGCTTTTTGAGCACGGTGTAGATCGGCAGCACCATGAACGGCAGGAAGTTGTACACCATGCCGACCAGTACGGCGCCCTCGGTGCCGATCATCTGCTGGCGCGGAAGCCCCAGCCATTCAAAGATCGAATTGAGCACGCCGTTGTTTTCAAACAGCGTCATCATCGCGTAGGTGCGCAGCAGGAAGTTCATCCACATCGGCAGCAGGATCAGCACGGCCAGGCTCTTGTTGCGCGACATGTCGCGGCTGGCCATGAAATAGGCCGCAGGATAGCCGATCAGCAGGCACAGCGCCGTGCAGTACAGCGCCAGCCGCAGGCTGTCGAACAGCACGGGGGCGTAGTCGAAGATGCGGGTGAGGTTCTCGGTCGTGAACTCGCCGGTGCGCGTCGTGAAGGCGTAGTAGCAGACGAACAGCAGCGGCACGACCGTGAACAGCGCCATCCAGACCGCATACGGCGCGGCATACCAGGATCGCTTCATCGCTCACGCCTCCTTGTGCATGATGTGGATGTTGAACGGCACGATGCGAAGCCCCACGCGACTGCCCGCGGGCTGCATGGCCGTGGAATGGACCTTCCAGCGCATGTCGCCGGTGTCGATCATCATCTCGTAGTGCACGCCCTTGAAGATGACGCTCTCGACCGTGCCGGTCAGCATTCCATCGGCCGCGGGCACGACTTCGATGTCCTCCGGGCGCACGACCACGTCGACCGGCTCGTCCTTGCCAAAGCCCTCGTCCACGCACGGGAATTCGACGCCCAGCATCTCCACCAGGCGGTCGGCGCGCATGATGCCGGAGAGGATGTTGCTCTCGCCGATGAAGTCGGCCACGAAGGCGTTCTTCGGCTCGTCGTAGATCCGCTTCGGCTCGCCGATCTGCTGGATGCGGCCGCCGTTTAACACGACCACCGTGTCCGACATCGTCAGCGCTTCCTCCTGATCGTGCGTGACGTAGATGAACGTGATCCCCAGCTGCTGCTGCATGGCCTTCAGTTCCACCTGCATCTCCTTGCGCAGCTTGAGGTCGAGCGCGCCGAGCGGCTCGTCGAGCAGGAGCACTTCCGGCTCGTTGACCAGCGCGCGGGCGATCGCGATGCGCTGCTGCTGGCCGCCGGAGAGCTGGTCGATCGACCGCTTCTCATAGCCTTCCATCTTCACCAGCTTGAGCATCCGGTTGACGCGCCGGGCGATCTCGGCCTTCTTCTGCCGGCGGGTCTTGACGCCCAGCGCCTCGGGCGATTTGAGGTTCAGGCCGAAGGCGATGTTGTCGAACACGTTCAGGTGGCTGAACAGCGCGTACTTCTGAAACACCGTGTTGATCCGGCGGCGGTAGGGCGGCACGCTGCCCATGTCCGCGCCTTCGAATAGCACGCTGCCCGCGTCCGGCGTCTCGAAGCCGCCGATGATGCGCAGCAGGGTCGTCTTGCCGCAGCCGGACGGCCCCAGAAGCGTGATAAACTCGCACTTGCGAATGTAGAGATCGACGGCGTGCAGCACCTGCGTATCGCCAAAGCTCTTGCTGATGCCCTTCAGTTCGATCAGCCGCGTATCCTGGACCATGGCCCTCATCCTCTCGGAGTATTGTTCAATTTCTCAAAACGACGGCGGCGTGGAAACCCACAGCACGCGGCAGGGCGCCTTGCCCGCGTTGACCAGCTTGTGCGGCGCGGTCGGGCGGAAGTAGAAGCTCTCGTCGCGCTTGACGCGCTCGACGCGGTCGCCCAGCACGATCTTGAGCGTTCCGGAGAGCACATAGCCGAACTCCTCGCCCTCGTGCGGGTCGTCCTCCTCGGTTTCGCCGCCGGGGCCGAGCTCGACCATGATCGGCTCCATCTGGTTCTTCTGCGCCGACGGCACCAGCCAGCGGATGCGGCCGCGGATGCCCTCGGCGTCCTCCTTGACGAAGATGTCGTCCTCGCCGAACACGAGCTTCTCATCGCCCGTTTCGCTGAAGAACGCCTTGAGGTCTGATCCCAGCGATTCGAGGATGTCCATCAGCGTCGCGATGGACGGCGACGTCAGGTCGCGCTCGAGCAGCGAGATGAACCCCTTGGAGAGCTCGCACCGGTCGGCCAGCTCTTCCTGCGTCAACCCCCGCTGCAGGCGCAGGCGCTTGATCTTCTTTCCGATCTCCACGAAAAACCGCTTCCTTCCCGCATGGGCCGGTTTAAAATTACTAAACTGCGAAACGCTTAATATTAAACCACCATATACGGCTCTTGTCAATACATTTCCGCATTCCCGGTGTGTTAAATGTCTGTGTAATCGTATTATGCGATTGAAAGTTCAGTAGAACTAAACAAATCGCGGCGCTGATTTGCGGCAAAGGTGTGTTTTTGCCGTAACATAACCGGCGGGCGCTTGCCTGAAATCGCGAGTAGGTTTATAATAGACAATGCGCAGCTGCGCTGCGCCATTTCAGATACGGAGGGGGAGCGGAATGCAGGGACCGGAAGAGAAAAAGCGCCCCGGCAAGCACGCGGCGCCGCCGGAGCAGGAGGCGCAGGACGACGTTCTGCGCGCGGACGCCGACCTGTACGGCGACGAGGCGGACATTCCCATCCGCCCCCGAAAAAAGGCGCCGTCCGGGGGAAAGCCCGATGCAAAGAAAGGGCGCAACCCGGCCGCCAAGGGCAAAAAGGGTAAGAAGAAAAAGAGGGCCTCCCTTGCGGCGCGCCTGGCCGCGCTGAACGCCAAGCCGGGCTTTCGCAAGCGCCGGAAGATGTTCGAGGTCGTCCGCAGCGACGACGATGCGCGCGTCGGCACGATACTGGTCTTTGGCCGCAGGCTTTCGTTCAAGCTGCTGATCGCGCTGGCGGCGGCCGTCGTGGCCGTCGCGCTGGTGTTCATGAACAACGCCAACATCGCCGTGCGGGAGGAATCGGTCGCGGTGGTCGGCCTGCCGGACGATTTGGAAGATTTTCAACTGTTGGTGATCTCCGACCTCAACGGCCGCCGCTTCGGCGACGAGCAGAGTTCGCTCCTGCGCGCGATCAACAACCTCGATTACGACGCGCTGTTCTTTCTGGGCGACATGGTCGGCGCGGGCGGCGATCCCGAGCCGTTCTATGAGCTGCTCGACGGCCTGCCGACGACGAATAACGTCTACTTTATCTGCGGCGATTCCGACCCCGGCCCCTACGTCGAGACGCCGCGCAACATCACCGGCACGCTTTCGCAGATGGTGCTGGAGGACTGGATTCTCGGGGCGATCGAGCGCGGCGCGACCTACGTCGATTCGCCGGTCTGCCTGACGGTCGGCGAAAGCGATCTCTGGATTTCGCCGGCGACGCTGATGAACATGGAGGCGGGTGAACTGCTCTCGACGTGGCAGTCCCAGATGGAGCAGGAGGAGGAAGGCGTGCTCGCCGGCCTGCAGACCGACTACAATGCGCTGCCGATTACCAGCTACCGCCAGCGCATTGCGCAGAACTTCTACGACGCGCTTTCGTCGATGGAGGAAGGCGACTTCTTCCTGGCGCTCTCGCATCAGCCGCCGTCGGACGACTTCATCTATGCCTCGGCGTCGCACAGTTCCGAGGACGGCAGGTATCTGCCCGAGCCGGAGCTGATCCTCGCCGGTCACTACTGCGGCGGCGTGTGGCGTTTGCCGGCCGTGGGCGCGGTCTACATCCCGGACAATTCGCTGGACCGCAACGGCTGGTTCCCCGCGCAGGAAGATGTCGAGGGATTGTCCACCGTGGGCGAGACGCAGGTCTACATCACAGGCGGCCTTTCGACCAACGCAGACGTGCCGGTGATGTTCTTCCGCCTGTTCAATCAGCCGGAGATCTCGCTGCTGACGCTGACGGCCACGCTTCCGGAGAGCATGATCATTGCGGAGTGATTTGCGGCGGCGCCTTTGAAAGATGGATGGTTTTTGTCCAACAAAAAAGGGAATTGCCCATGGCCCGTTGGGCGCAACCCGTCAAAAAGCTCAGTGAAAACTGAGCTTTTTGCATAAAATGGACAATATGGAATTGGAAGGCGAGGGGAAATGGCTGCGAAGACGGCGCTTCGGCTGCGTCGATTTGCAGCCGCGTTTTTTCGGGCCTCGCCGCAGGAAAGGCGATCTTCCGGTTTCCCGGCGTTCCGCTCAGGGGAATCGGCGCTTTTGCAGTCGCCTTGCCATCGCATCCTGTCCGGGGGCGCAGCGATGCCTTCGCAGAGCGCTATTGGCGGTCCGCCTTCTGGAAGTAGATGGAGGGCGTCTGCAGCATGTGGTCGAATGCGAGCACGCTAGCGCCCAACAGCATGGGATCGCCGTCCAGCGTGCAGGTTTTGATGCAGAGATTTTCGTAAATCTCCGGCATCAGGTATTGTTGAAAGGTTTTCCTAGCCACGGTTAAGAATAATTCCCCGCCGTTGACCATCTTGTCGGAAAATACAACGATGCGCGGATTGAGTGCATTGATGATGCCTACCACGCCGAAGCAAAGGTAGGTGACGGTCTTGCTGTATGCGCGGCAGGCGACGGGATCGCCCGCGCGGACGAGTTCAAGGATTTTTGACGCGGACACATTGCAAATGGTCGACGCCGGGTTCATCGGATCAAACAGATCGTCTCGATAAGTATTCTCCAATGCAATGGTAGAGGCGTAGAGTTCGAGACATCCGCGATTTCCGCATTCGCAACGCGGGCCAAAAAAGTTAATGCTGGCATGGCCGATTTCGCCGGCGTACCCATCGTGTCCGCGATAGATCTGCGAATTCAGGATCAGCCCTGCGCCGATGCCCCGATCGGCCGCGATGAACAGCATATCCGACCCGGATTCGATGTTGGAATACCACATTTCTGCCAGCGCTCCGCAGTTGGCGTCCTGATCTACAAAGACGGGAAGCTGGAAGGCGTCGGTGAGCACGGCGCCGATGTCGATCTCATTCCAGCCGGGGAAACCGCTCATCAGCGTTATGCGGCCGGTGTTGTAATTGAAAGGGCCGGGAACGGCGACGCCGATGCTCATTATGGGATGGCTGGAGCGCGAGATCATTTCGCGCAGGTTTTCAATGAGCTTTTTGAGCGAGGACTCCGGGCCGCCTGTGAAATTGATTTCACAACGCGTCATGTCGTAGAGCCGGCCGTCCATATCGTAGATTGCGGCGATGATGTAATGCCGGTTGATGCGCACCGCGGCTACATGATAGTTTTCGGAGTTTAAGTGCAGGCGAACGGCTTTGCGCCCGACGCCGCTGCCGATGGATTCCCGTTCTTCCACGAGGCCCCATTCGATCAACTGGGCGACAATTTTTGTAATAGAGGCTTGCGCCAACCGGGTCTGTTTTGCCAGCCGCACTCGGGTGCACTCGTTGCATGCGCGCAATTCCCGCAAAACGACAGAGAGATTGTTTTCTTTCTGAACAGTCTGGTTGATGCTGTTGATCTTCATGGTGCCCAACCCCTCGTTGATTTTACCTTCCGAAAGCCATGGCGCAAAACGATTCCCATATATACCTGGATGGGGCGAAGATAGACAATGCGCCCAATGACGATGCAACGAATTTGCCGCTTCTTTTTACTCTTTCCTATTATATCATATGATGGCACAATGGAATGTTATCGGAAAAATATTGCCATAAAATACAAAGACGACGGGGCGGAATAAGCGCAGCGGGCAGGTTTGTTATTCCCGCCGGACCGGAGATTCCAGATTTCGCAGGGGCATCTTGATCCATGGCGGCTTTTCTGCCGTTGGGATAAATTGCATGAGGCTGCAAAATCTGCATAAAGACCGCATTATTAAATTTAAGCACGTTGTAATTAATCGCATAATCTCAAAAAATGCAAGGTGGAGCGAGGATTTTCGAGAAGAAAGTGATGGAAAATAACGAAAAAAGCAGAAAAAGGGGTTGGCATTTCGCGGGACGTATGCGATAATTAAATCATGGAAGAAATTAATGTGAGCCTGAAAGTATTGGAAGAACGACAAGGTTGTCGGGTTGGCGAATAAAGCGGAATTTTGCGGGGCGCTGGTCTGTGCGGGCGAGTAATTTTCACGATCCGGCGCGATGGATCGCACATGGCGCTCGATGTATGTCTCAGGAACGGTCAGATTGAAAGGAACGATTCAGCTCCGCCCACCGATCATGGGCGAAGAAAGATGTGGCTGCAGGATATCTGCTGGATGGTTCTTTTTCATCTAAAAACACGTCACTTATTCTACAATTCAGGGAGGCTGAACTCATGAAGCGATTTCTTGTCTTACTTCTCTCGCTGCTTCTTGTGCTTTGCTCCTTTGGGGCGGCGTCTGCGGAGGAACCCGTCACCATTACGTTCTCTTTCTGGGGCGACGGCTTTGAGAAGGAAGCCGTTGAAGCGACTTTGTCCGCGTTTGAAGAAGCGACCGGAATCAACGTTGAGCTGATGTATACGCCTGAAGACTATGCGACCAAGATGGTCGCCATGGCCGCGTCCAACACGCTGCCCGATTGCGGATATTGCCCGGAGGTCAATGTTATTGAATGGGCGATGAATGGCATGATTTACAATCTGAATGAGATGTATACCGAGTATGGTCTCGGTGTTGAAGACCGTATGGGGCAGGTCTTTGTTGGACCAGATGGTGACATCTATGGAACGTCTGTCGGCGGCGGTGCAGGTATGCTATTCTACAACCCAGATATTTTTGATGAAATGGGAGTTGAATACCCCTCCGCGTCCGAGCCGATGCAGTGGAACGACATGATCGCGCTGGCGAAACAGCTGACGGTCGATGAAAACGGCCTGCATCCCGACGACGAGGGCTTCAATCCCGAAGCTATTGTTACCTATGGTATTGATCTAAGTCAGAATGGCACCATGTATATCGATGCTTATCTTCGGTCTAACGGTAGCGGCGTGGTTTCTGAAGATGGCTCTACTTGTTTGCTGAATACACCGGAGAGTATTGAAGTTATCTAGGCGATTCAGGATGCGATCTGCGTGGAACATATTTCGCCAGCTCCCGGCAGCAGCGCGGACAACATGGATATGTCTTCTGCATTCCTTTCAGGCACCGTTGCGATGATTGCTGGTGGTTCGTGGAGTTTCCAAGCCCTGTCCGAAGCAGCGGCTGAGGACGGAATTCGTTATGAAGTGGCACCTCTGCCGTACTTTGATGAACCTGTGACGCTTGGCATCGGCACGCCCATTGTCATCTTCAAGGATACGCAGCACTACGATGAGTGTCTGCAGCTGGTTGAGTTCTTCACCAACCCGGAAAACACCATCGACCTGATTCATTCCGGTTTGTGGATGACGTCCCTGCGCGAGTGGTTCCAGAACGAGGACATCATCAATAACCAGTGGCTGGTCGAGGGAGTCCATCCGGATTCCTATGTGGATGCGGCCATCCATTATCTGGATGAGTACATGCAGCCCATGCATTACTATACCATGCCGTATACCGACCAGATCGACAATCTGTACATCCCCGCGCTGGATTCCGTGTGGCTCGGCACTTCGACGCCGGAAGACGCCATCGCGAGCGTGTACGATGAAGTTCAGGCGATCTGCGATCGGTGGACTGAAGAGAAGGCCGCAATCGCGGCCGAGGCAGAATAATTTTACGGCATGCCGCATGAACGATCTGAGGGAGTATTGATTACTCCCTCAGATGACAAATAGGAAGAGGTGACGGTCTTGGCACTTGTGCGCAAAGACAGAAAGCATCGAATGACCTCTATGGGAAGAAGGGAAGCTATTGCGGGATATCTGTTTTTCCTGCCTTGCCTGCTGGGACTCGCCCTGCTTACCTATGGCCAGATGCTGTTCAGCTTGATCATTTCATTCACGGATTGGAATGTATTTACAGCGCCATCGTTCGTTGGAATTGCCAATTATATTGAATTATTCAAGTCGGACTTCTATTTTATGAAGTCGCTCAGGGTGACGATTTACTATGCGCTGGGCTCCGTGGTTGCAACTCAGCTCACGGCGCTTCTGATGGCGCTGCTGCTCAACGTAAAGAATGTTCGCGGCAAGGTTTTCTTTCGCACGCTCTTCTATTTGCCCTCGATTGTTCCGGCAGTGGCCTCTTGCCTGCTGTGGACGTGGATGATGAATCCTGATTTTGGATTGCTGAATGCCGCGCTTGAAATGGTGGGACTCCCGACTTCAAGGTGGGTTTACGGGGAGAGCTCGGCGGTGCCCTCGATGATCATGCTGGCCGCGTGGGGTTGCGGCAGCGTCATGGTGATCTATCTGGCGGGGCTTTCCAATGTGCCCAGCACATTGCTCGAAGCGGTAGAAATAGACGGCGGGGAAGCATGGGCAAAATTCCGTTATTGCACGATCCCGATGCTCTCGCCGGTGTTGTTTTACAATACGCTGATGGGAATTATTTCCGGCTTCATGACGTTTACCAATACGTATATCATGACCGGCGGCGGTCCGAACAATTCCACATTATATGTCAATTTGCTGATCTACCGATACG
>DVJL01000037.1 GCA_018716805.1 Candidatus Faecivicinus avistercoris
GCTTCCGCGCCGCCGACCTGCGCCAGCGCCATCGTGATCGCCGCCGTCAGAGTCGTCTTGCCGTGGTCCACGTGCCCGATCGTTCCGATGTTCACGTGCGGCTTGTTGCGCTCAAACTTTGCCTTTGCCATTGGTGATTCCTCCCCTGTCGATCGATGATATGCTTGAATTCGTATGGAGCGGGTGATGGGAATCGAACCCACGTGGCCAGCTTGGGAAGCTGGAGCTCTGCCATTGAGCTACACCCGCGCGTCCCCGCCGACATACGCCGTCATACGAAAGATATTGTACTTGATTGCTCGCGTTTTGTCAACAACCATTCCCAAAATTCCTGCCATTTTTTCGTGAACGGGCGGCATTTTTCCATCATTTAACCAAAAGGTCACTTCTCGTCCAAATACTTTTGCAGCTTGCGCTTGATCCGCTGCAGCGCGTTGTCCACGCTCTTGACATGGCGGTTCATCTCCTCCGAGATCTCGACGTAGCTCTTGCCCTCGACATAGCGGATGAGCACTTCCTTTTCCAGATCCGAAAGCATCTGGCCGATGCGGCCCTCGATGACCGAGAGGTCCTCGCGGTCGATCAGCATCTCCTCGGGATTGCTCGGCGAATCCTCGGTGATGACGTCGAGCAGCGTGCGGTCGGAGTCCTCCTCGTAGATCGGGCGGTTGAGCGAAATGTAGCTGTTGAGCGGGATGTGCTTCTGCCGCGTGGCGGTCTTGATGGCGGTGATGATCTGCCGGGTCACGCACAGCTCCGCAAACGCGCGAAACGACGACAGCCGGTCCTCGCGATAGTCCCGGATGGCCTTGTACAGCCCGATCATGCCCTCCTGAACGATGTCCTCGTGGTCGGCGCCGATCAGGAAATAGCTGCGCGCCTTCGCGCGGACGAAGTTTTTATACTTGTTCAGCAGGTATTCCAGCGCCGCGCCGTCCTTGTCGCGCTGCGCCAGCCGGACGATCTCCTCGTCCGTCATGTTCGCAAAGTCGTTCTGATCCATGAAACCCCTCCGGTATTTCGGGCGCGCGAAGGCGTCATTCCTTCCCGCGCGTCATCTCGCGCATCTTGTGCACAATGTGCGCCGGGATCCGGTCGCCCACCGTGGAGCGCTTCACCGGCTGCGCGGCCGCGCGCTCGGCGCCGTGCCGCCTGACCTGCGCCATCTCGTAGATGAGCTCCCGGGCGGACACGCGCGTCGCACCGCGGCCGAGCACGATCGTCTGCTCCAGCGCGTCCGACGTCGCCACGCGCACTTCGGCGCGGCGGTACTCGACGTCCTCGGCGTACTCGTCGCACAGCCTTTCGATATAACGGTCCGCGATCTCGCCCTTCCGGGTGAACACCACGCGCACCGCGCCGCGCTGCTCGACCGACCGCACCGGGCGCTCCGCCTGCCATGCGTCGAACACCACGACGATCTCCTGGCCCGAAAACCCCGCGTAGTCCTCCAGATCGTTCACCAGCCGGTCGCGCGCGTCGGCCAGCGCCTGGGCGCTTCCCGGATGGCTGCGCGCGTTGATGACGTTGTAGCCGTCCACGATCAGCACGCGCTTCGGCGCGCCGCTCATGCCCGCGCGCGGGCGATCGCGTACATCAGCACGCCCGCGGCAACCGAGGCATTGAGCGAATCGATGTGCCCCTTCATGGGGATGGCGACGCGCAGGTCGCACTTTTCCAGCGTCAGTCGGGAGATGCCCTCGCCCTCCGAGCCGACCACGAGCGCCATGGGGCCGCTTAAGTCGGCGGAAAACGCGCTGACGCCGTCCATCGACGCGCCGACGATCCAGACGCCCCGCGCCTTCAGCTCGTCGATTGTCCGGTTCAGGTTCGTCACGCGCGCGACCGGCATGTAGTTCAGCGCGCCGGCCGCCGCCTTAGCCGCCGCCGGCGTCAGCCCCGCGGAGCGCCTTTCGGGCAGGATCACGCCGTGCGCGCCGACGCATTCCGCCGTGCGGACGATCGCGCCCAGGTTGTGCGGATCGGTGATGCCATCCAGCAGCACCAGCAGCGGTTCCTCGCCGCGCTGCGCCGCGCGCTCGAGCATCTCGTCCACCGTCGAGTATTCAACCGCGGCGACATAGGCAATCATCCCCTGATGCGCCGGATAGATCTGATCCAGCCGCGACCGATCGACCCGCTGCACCACCGCGCCGGCCTCGCGCGCCAGCTGCACGATGTCGTGCGCCGCGCCGGACAGGTCGCCCGACGCGACCAGCAGCTTTTCCACCGGCCGGCCCGCGCGCAGCGCCTCTCGGATGGGATTGCGGCCGCACAGCAGGTGGCCGTCCTCCGGCAGAGGCTCCACCGGCGCCGGCTGGGGGCGCTGCGCATTGCGCACCGCATTGCGCTTCTTGGGATCGGCGATGTCCGACACTTCCCGGAGGTCGCGCTGGGCGTCGCCATTGCGCCTCTTGGGATCGGGGATGTCCGACACTTCCCGGAAGTCGCGCCTGCCGCCGCCATCGCGCATCGCGTCGCGCTTCTTGGGATCGGCGATGTCCGGCGCTTCCCGGAAGTCGCGCCTGCCGCCGCCACGGAAATCCCGGAAGCGGCGGTCGGGCTTTTCGGCCTCCGGCCGTTCGCCTGAGCGGACGCCGTCCTCTCTGCCGCGCGCATTGTAGAAGTTGCCCGATTCGCGGCTGCCTCCATGCGCGCCGCCCCTGCGGTCAAAGCCGCCCTTTCCGCGCGAACCGCCATGATCCCACGATCCGCGGTTCTCCATTGAATCCTGCGCAAACCGCGCCTCCCCGGCTGCGTCCACGCGCTCGGCCGGCGGGACGTCCTTCGCCACGCGCCCGACCCTCGGCGGCGCGCTGTCCAGCGGATAGACCCTGCGCCCCGCACCGGCGCGCCCGCCCTTGCGCTTGCCTTCGTTGCTCATGCCTGCCTCCTGATTCGCTCCATCCCCGCGGAACCCCGCCGGGCGATGCTCGTTTGTTCAATCCATGCCGCGCTCCGCCGCGAACTCTCCCGCGCCGGGTTCGCGCGCCTGCGCAAGCGGAAATGCCCGCAGTTTCGGGTTTTTCCATCGGATTCATCGAAAAATTCACGGCTCTGGCCGCGCCAAACCGGGAATCCCCGCGATGAAATGGCGAAACTGCGCCGTCGGGAATTTGCATCCAGCCCCAGCTTCCCGGTCACTATTCGGAAAGACCGCCTTCCGTCCAGAGAAAGCCGCCCTGCGCCGGGTGCGAGAGCACGGCCGCGCGTCAACCGACCCCGCCCGCGGCGATCTCCTCGGGCGGCAGCGCCCGGGCGAGCAGCTCCTCCATCCGGCCGCGCTGGCCGGTGACATAGAGGTACCCGATCAGCGCTTCCAGCGCCGTCGCGCGATGATACTCGGCGGCGTCGGCGTGCCGGGGCGGCGACTGATGCACATTGCGCGCGCGCCGGGCAACCGCCGCCTCCTCGTCGCTGAGCGCATCCTCCACGCGCAGAAACGCCTCGGACTGCGCATGCGCGCAGACGAGCGACACCGCGCGACGGTGCATCGCGCCGACGCGGCCGCCCGCGCCGACCAGCCGGGTGCGGACATAGAGGTCGTAGAGCGTATCGCCCAGATACGCAAGCTCCAACGAGCCCGGCAGCGTGTTGTGTTCAAACTTGAATTCCATGCGTCCTCCCCGGATGTGAATCTCCCTGCGGCCGCCAGCGAGGTTCTCCGGCGTCCACGATTTCGCCGCAAAGCCGGCCTGCGCCGGCGCGCGTTCCGGACGCCTTCCATAAGAAACGGAACCGTCCCCGCGCCCGCAGCGCTTCGCCTCAGCGGCGGTTCATTAACTCCAGATACCTTCGATAGGCGTCGTCCCACGCGCCGGTGCCGGCGGGCTGGAACGTCCGCGTCGGGAACGAGCGGGCGGCGACCTCCCGCCCGGCGCGCAGATCGGAAACCGCGCCGTCCGCCGCCGCCTGCACGAGCAGATTGCCGATGACCGTCGCCTCCGACGGCCCCGCGACGACCTCCCGGCCCAGCGCGTCGGCGGTGAACTGGTTGAGCATGTCGTTCTTGCTGCCGCCGCCGACGACGTTCAGGCCGGCGATCCTCCGGCCGAGGATGTCCCCTTCCAGCCGCTCGATCGCCCAGCGGTACTTCAGCGCGAGGCTCTCGTAGATCACGCGGGCGATCTCGCCGCGGCCCTCGGGCACGCTCTGCCCCGTCCGGCGGCAATAGCCCTGCACGCGCGCGGGCATGTCGCCCGGCGCGAGGAAGCTGTCGTCGTCGACGTCGAGCACCGCCTTGAACGCCGGCGCGCGCTTCGCCAGCTCGACCAGCTCGCCGTAGCCCGCTTCCTCGCCGCGGCGGTCCCATTCGCGCTTGCACTCCTGAATGATCCACAGGCCCATGATGTTCCTGAGCAGGCGGATCGACCCATCCACGCCGCCCTCGTTCGTATAGCCCGCGTCGAGCACGGCCCGCGTGCACATGGGCTGCGGGATCTCGACGCCCAGCAGCGACCACGTGCCCGACGACAGATAGGCAAAGCCATCCTTCTGCGCCGGAACGGCGGCGACGGCGCTGGCCGTATCGTGCCCGCCGACGGCGAACACGGGAATCTCGCCCACGCCGCACTCGCGCGCGATCTGAGGCAGCAGCGTTCCGCGCAGCGCGCCCGGCCGGTCGACCGGCAGCGTCAGATGTTTCGGCAGGCCGAACCGGTCGAACACCGCGTCCGACCAATCGCGCCTTTCGGGATCCAGCAGCTGGCTCGTCGAGGCGATCGTGTACTCAACGCCCTTGACGCCCGTCAGGCAGTAGGCCAGCAGGTCGGGCATGAACAGCAACGTCTGCGCGGCATCGAGCGCCGGATCGCGGTCGCGCTTCATCGCCAGCAGCTGAAACAATGTGTTGAAGGAATTGAAGGCGATGCCCGTCAGCCCGAACAGCTCTTCGCGCGAGACGGCGGCGAACGCCTCGTCCATCACGCCCTCCGTGCGCGCATCCCGATAGTGCACCGGAAGCGCCAGCAGCCTGCCGCGCGCGTCGAGCAGCCCGAAGTCGACGCCCCATGTGTCGATGCCGATCCCGGAAACCTGCACGCCCGCGCGCGACAGCGCGTTCAGCGCGCGCTTCATTTCGAACACCAGCCGCGGCAGATCCCACACCAGCTGGCCGCACAGCATCACAGGTTCATTGTCAAACCGATGGATTTCGCGCAGTTCCATTCGCCCGCCATCGAACGAGCCCAGCATCGCCCGCCCGCTCGACGCGCCAAAGTCAAATCCCAGATAGTTCCGCCGTTCCACGATCTCACCTCTCGCCGCCGTGAATTGCATAGAAACTCTTTATACAGTATAGCATAAATTGCGCTGTCAAACAAGCATCCTGCGGAATTTCGTAAAATTTGGAACAAATCCCCCGCCGCGCTCACGCCGAAGGGAGCGCAGAATTGCATATACATCGCCCCGCCGGTGGAAAATCCACATTGTCCACGGGGTTTTCCACAGGTTTGGGGGATAAAAACCGCGAAACAGCGGGGTTTTCCACGTTTTTCCACATCCACCTGCGGCATTGCATACATTTCTTTCACAGACCACGGTCTATTTCGGTCTCTTTTCAAGCATGATTGGGGTCGAATCATGACCATCATCCAGCAATTGTGTCTGATTTCCGTCATATTTAACGCACGAATCGAAATCTTGCAGAAATTTCCACGGGAAAAAGCCGGCGTTTTCCGGTCGATCCGATGTCAAATCGCGGGCGAGTTATTACAAAACTATTGCATATACATTTCCCGGCGGGGCGTATTCATCCGATCGGCGCGGCGAAGGTATTGGAAACGGCTTCGTCAAACGGCGCATAGATGCTCGTGCCCATCCGGCGCTCGAACTGATCCCGGATCGCAAACACGGCGCGCCACTTCTCCGGCGTATTCGCGAGCACGCCGTGCCGCAATGCGACGTCGATCAGCCGCTTCTCGATCAGGCAGACGCCCTGCGGCAGGCACATGGCGTCGCAGAGCTGAATGAGGCGGTCAAAATCGTCCATCTCGCACCGGGCGATATAGCCGACGATCCACGCATACTCCGCCTCGTCGACATCCCACTCGCCCAGATAGACCGAAGGATCGGCGATGGGAAATGAGTGCGTCATGCAGATGCGCGCGGCGCCGGGGTCGCCCTTCTCCATCATCAGCCGGTAGCCGGCGATGGCGTGGTGCAGGGCGCGAACGCCCTCCCAGCGGCCGATGTCGTGCAGCGCGCCGAGCACCCATGCGCGTCCGGCATCCATGCCGCAGCGGGAAGCAATGGCCTCGGCGGCACGGGCGACGTGCAGGGAATGCTGCGTCCACGGGCCGGGATTCT
Organism: Candidatus Faecivicinus avistercoris; assembly: GCA_018716805.1. GTDB lineage: Bacteria > Bacillota > Clostridia > Christensenellales > Aristaeellaceae > Faecivicinus > Faecivicinus avistercoris. The sequence continues at coordinate 6,307 of DVJL01000037.1, forward strand.
GGGCGCCCGCCCATTCGAGCAGCGCGGAAGCCTGTTCTCGGTTCAGCACAGGCAAAACCTCCTTTGCAAAGCAGGACAGAATTTGTGCAAAAAATGTGTCCATATGTGCTATTTTACTCAAAAAGGCTGGCGCAAGCAGGGAATTTATGTTAAAATAGAGTCAAAACGAATCCGTCCAAAGGAGGAAACCGCATGATCAAGGTCACCGTATGGAACGAGAATGTGCAGGAAAACGGCCTGAAGTTCGCCCAGATCGACGAGTCGATCCCCGAGTCGAAGTTCTTCAAGGAGTTTCTGGAGAAGTCCGAGCGCGAGATCAAGGTCGTCCACCCGAACGGCATCCACGGCACGCTGGCGGCGCTGTTCGGCGAGGAGGCGGACATGCAGGTTCGCATCGCGACGATGGACATGCCCGAGTGCGGCCTGACGCAGGAAGTGCTCGACGACACCGACGTGCTGGTCTGGTGGGCGCACATCGCGCACGACCGCGTGCCGGACGAGATCGCCATGCGCGTCAAGCAGGCGGTGCTGAAGGGCATGGGCTTCATCGCGCTGCACTCGGCACACCAGTGCAAGCCGCTGCAGATGCTGCTGGGCACGTCGGGCGCGCTGAAGTGGCGCGAGGACGACCGCAGCCGCGTCTGGTGCACCTGCCCGACGCACCCGATCGCCGCGGGCATCCCGGAGTCGTTCGAGCTGCCGGAGGAGGAGATGTACTGCGAGTTCTTCGACATCCCGAAGCCGGACGATCTGGTGTTCATCAGCTGGTACGCCGGCGGCGAGGTGTTCCGCTCCGGCTGCACATGGACGCGCGGCTACGGCAAGATCTTCTACTTCCAGCCCGGCCACGAGACGCAGCGCAGCTACTACGTCCCTGAGGTGCGGAAGATCCTGAAGAACGCCGTCCGCTGGGCCGCGCCGGTGATGCGCATCCCGGAGATCTCCTGCCCGCACGCCGAAGTCTCCGCCGAGGCGAAGTATCAGGCGAGCAAGTGAGCAAAGCCGGCAAGGGCGATCCGAACGCGTTTCGGATCGCCCTTTCGTTTGGATTCACTTCTGCTTTCGCTCCGCCCATCCGTCGAGCTTCCGCAGCAGGTCGTTCCAGACCTCCATGCTGCCCTCGTTGAGGATCTCGTGGCGCAGGCCGGGATACATCTTCGCGGTGACCTCGGTGCAGCCGCGCGCGCGGATGTTTTCGACGGCAGCGTCGAACCCGGCGCGGTCGGGCGCGCACGGGTCGTCCTCGCCGGACATGAAGTGCACCGGCAGGCTGCGCCGCAGCGAATTGCGCAGGTCATAGGCGGCGAGCATCAGGTTCAGCAGCGCGCGGTATCCATTGATCGTAAAGCGGAATCCGCACAGCGGATCGGCCTCATAGCGCGCGACGTTTTCCGCGTTTGCGCTCAGCCACGCATATTTCGATCCGCCCCTGAACCGCCGCGACATGCCGCCCAACGTCAGCTGATCCATCAGCCGGCTGTGCGCGCGCGAGCCGCCGTGCACGATCTGCAAGACGCGCGTGATGCCGAGCGCGGCCTTCGCCTGCGGGTTCAGCCCGGGGCTTCCGCAGACGATCAGGCCATCGATCTCGCGCCCATATTTCGCCGCATAGGCGCGCGCGGCCAGCGAGCCCATGCTGTGGCCGAACAGGAACAGCGGCCTGCCGGGATATTTTGCGCGAAAGAGCTTCGCCACCTGATGCAAATCCTTGATCAGCCCGCGCCCGCCGTCCTTGTAAAAGTAGCCCAGATCGCCCGGATCGCGCACGCTCGCGCCGTGGCCGCGGTGGTCGTTGACGATGCACGCATAGCCGTGTTCCGCCAGAAATTCCATCACCGGCAGATAGCGCTCCTTGTGCTCCGCCATGCCGTGCGAAAACTGTACCAGCGCCTTCGGCTCGCCCTCGGGCGCAACAATCGCGACGGACAGCGCCAGTCCGTCGTGTTCAGACGAAATTGTGAAATTCTCAACCTTCGACATGCCAACGCCTCCTCTACTTCGACCCATCGGTCGTCCCTGCCCTTTCGCCGCGGATTCAGCCGCCGCGGCGCCCGCATCCCACGCCCGCATCCCATCCGTCAGCTCCCCGATGTCGCCCAGCCGGCAGTATCGCGCGCCGCCGGCGAGAGTTCGACGGCGCAGTCATCCGCTCGCCGTCCACGCTCCGGGGCAACGCCTGACGTCCCAGCCGCGCCGCAGCATCTCGCTGTGGACGCGATCCGTGCAAACAATCGCCCTTCCCGTCCAGCATATGTCCGCAAACCGCGCTTCATTCGCGAAGTACAGGCCGCGCCATCGCGCATCGGGCGCCAGACGTGGCTGGACGAGGCGTTCGTCGAGATCAGGTGTCCGCCGATTCCCCGGCGTCCTGTGCAGAACACGCGGCGGATCGACGGGCGGCCCCGTTCGTCGAGGAACCCAAGGCCGGCAAACGCCGCTCCGCGGATGAATTCCGCGATCTCGTCCATGGGCGCGGCGCGTCCCTCCCGCAAAATGGGGTGACAAAAACGGCACAGTTCTGCAACCGTGCCGTTTGGGCTTGAAAATCAGGCGTCCACCTCGGGCAGATCGTCGCCGATGGCGTACTCGTCGTCCGGGACGTTCTCCAGCGCCTCGTCCTCCAGCACCTCGCGGATGGACAGCGAGATGCGCTTGGCCTCGGTGTTGACGTCCAGCACCTTCACGCGGACGATGTCGCCGACGTTGACGGCGTCCTCGACCTTCGCGATGCGGGTCAGCGCGCACTGGGAGATGTGCACCAATCCGTCGAGACCCGGCTCCAGCTCGACGAACGCGCCGAACGTGGTGATGCGCACGACCTTGCCCTCCACGACGGAGCCGACCGGATACTTCTCACCGGCCACGGTCCACGGGCGGGGCTGGGTCTGCTTATAGCTCAGCGAGATGCGCTCGCGCTCGGGATCGACGTTCAGGATCTTGACGTCGATCTCCTGGCCGACCTTGACCACGTCGGACGGATGCTTGACGCGGCCCCAGCTCAGATCGGTCACATGCACCAAGCCGTCCACGCCGCCGATATCGACGAACGCGCCGAAGTCCGCCAGGCGGCGAACCGTGCCCTTCACGATGGAGCCCACCTCAAGCGAATCCCAGATCTTCTTCTTGCGCTCGGCCTCTTCGACCATCAGCACGGCCTTGCGGGAAGCGACGATGCGCTTCTTCGCGCGGTCGATCTCGATGATCTTCAGCGTCATCGTCTGGCCGACGAACTCTTCGATCTTCTCGACATAGCGCAGCGACAGCTGCGAGGCCGGGATGAACGTGCGGATGCCCATCACATCTGCCAGCAGGCCGCCCTTGACGGCCTCCTTGCCGACGCCCTCGACGAATTCGCCGGCGGCTTCCTTCGCGCAGATCTCTTCCCACGCCTTGCGGCTGATGATGTTCTTCTGAGAGAGAAGGACGTTGCCTTCGCCGTCATTGACCTTGACGACCTCGACTTCGATCTCGTCGCCGATCTTGACATCGGGAGAGGAAAGATCGGATTTCTTCACCAGGCCGTCGGCCTTGTAGCCGACGTTGACGCAGACCTCGTCGTCCGTGATCTGCACGACCGTACCGGTGACGATCTGGCCGGGGCGAATCTGAACAAGGGTCTTCTCAACGTCCTCCATGGACATGGCGCCCTGTTCGTTGGTTTCTTCAATGGGAGCCTTCTTCTCGATGTCGTTCATTCTTGCAGCAACCTCCTTAATTATACAATCCGGTGTGGATGCACCGGCTGTAATCCCAATCGTATCCGACGGGCGGAACTCCAGCCCGTCCAGCTCCGCGGCCGTTTCGACAAAGTGCGTCCGCGGGCAGATCGCGCCCGCCAGCGCGCACAGCTTGCGGCTGTTGGAGCTTTCGCGCCCTCCGATCACGATCATGGCGTCCGCGCGGGACGCGATTTCCACGCATTCCGCCTGACGCTCCCGCGTGGCGGCGCAGATCGTGGCGCGAATGTCCGGCCGTGCGACCTTCTCGCGAAGCGCGTCGCACAGCGCGCGAAATTTCGATTCCACCAGCGTGGTCTGCGCGAGCACCAGCGCCGTTTCCAGCCGCGGCAGCGCATCGACCTCCGCCTGCGTCAGCACCGCCCAGCGCGGCCCGTCCGTCCAGCCGAGGATACCCCGCACCTCCGGATGTCCGGCTTCGCCGACGACGATCAGCGGAATTCCCGCCGCGCTCGCCTCGCACACCATCGCGCGCATCCGCACGATGACGGGGCAGGTGGCGTCGACGATCTCGCAGCCCTTTTGGGTAAGCGCCTCCATCTCCGCGCGGCCCACGCCGTGCGAGCGGATCACCACGCGCGCGCCGTCCGGCACGCCGTCGATGCCGTCCGCCGTCCGGATGCCGAGCGCCTCCAGGCGGGCGACGGCCTGCGGATTGTGGATGATCGCCCCGAGCGTATAGGCCGGCGCAGCCCGTTCGGCCGCTTCCACCGCCCGGCGAACGCCGAAGCAAAACCCCGCGTGCTTCGCCAGTATCACTGCGATGGCGCCTCACTCCTCCCTCGAAGCGGCTCCGATGCGCCGGAATTCACCTACGTCATCGAAAATTCGCTATCCAGTATTATTCGAGCAACAACAAAAAAATCCTGCATGTTTCTGCGATTTCATCACAAATTAACATACAGGTTTCGGCAGGAAGCGCCCTTTTGTTCAATGCTCCGAAGTTTTCAGCCCCCAGATCGCCGCTTCGATGCGCTTCGTCGCCTCGCTCAGCGTGGCGGCGTCGTAGCGCTTTCCGAGGTCGGCCAGTTCGACCGGCCGGCCGACGGTCACGTCCACATGGTGGAACATCCGGTACGGCCCGTCGAGATACACCGGAATGACCGGCACGCCGGCGCGCAGCGCGATCATGCTGACGCCATTGAGCATCGGCGTCGGGGTGTTGTCGCGGCTGCGGGTTCCCTGCGGGAAGATGGCCAGCCCGTGGCCGTCGGCGATCGCCTTGAGCGCCTGCCGGACGGCGTTGAGGTCGCTGTGCCCGCGGTTGATCGGGATGCCGCCCAGGCCCTTCTCGCCCAGGATCAGCCGAGAAACCGGGTTCTGATAGAGCTCCGCCTTGGCCAGATAGGTGTAGTGCCGCTTCGGCAGGCGCACGGCCAGAAACAGCGGATCGCGCCAGTGCACGTGGTTGGCGCACATAATGAACCCGCCGGAGGCGGGAATGTTCTCCATCCCGGTGACCTTCGACGGCCAGAAGAGGTTGTAATAGCCGCGCAGGATCACCGAGAGCGTATCGTAAAACTTCACATTCATGCTTTTGCCTCCGGGAAAGGGCCGGTCAAGCCGCGATGGCGGCCTTTGTTCTTTCAAAACCCTGAGAGAGCGCGAGAGGGCCAGAGCCCTTTCGCACTTCTAATCGAGCCCGACGGCGTGTACGTCGGGCGCGGGTGCTGATTTTTGCATCGGGAAATCCCATTTCCCAGAGCAAAAATCGCTTCCTTGCACAATTTGCGGCCAGAGTTTTCGCAGAAAACTCAAGCAAATTGTGGTGGGGGTGGTAGTGGCGGGGGAGTTTACTCCCTCGTCCACATCGCTAAGCCGCGATGGCGGCCTTTGCGCGCTCGACGATGGCTTCGACGACCTGTTCTTCGGTCATGTCCGAGGTGTCCATCCGGACGGCGTCGTCCGCCTGGCGCATCGGCGACACGGCGCGGTGGGCGTCGTTGAAATCGCGCTCGACGATCTCCGAGAGGACCTTCTCATAGGGTTCGTCCTTGCCCGCCGCGACGAGCTGGCGGTGGCGGCGCTCGGCGCGCACCTCGCAGGACGCCGTCAGGTAGATCTTCAGCGTGGCGTCGGGCAGCACATAGGTGCCGATGTCGCGGCCGTCCATCACGACGCTCTGCCCCTGGGCGATTTCGCGCTGCAGCGCGACCATGCGCTCGCGCACCGCCGGCACCGCCGAAACCTTCGACGCCATCAACGACGCCTCGGGCGTGTGAATCCGATCGGTCACGTCGGTTCCATCGAGCACCATGTGCTGCGCGTCGCCGATGAAGCGCACCTGCACCTCCGGCTTCGCGGAAGCGCTGGCGATCCGCTCGGGGCCGGTGATGCCGTTGTCGCTCATGTACAGCCCCATCGTGCGGTACATCGCGCCGGTGTCGAGGTAAACCGCGCCGAGCGCCTTGGCGACGGCCTTTGCGACCGTCGATTTTCCGGCGCCCGCCGGGCCGTCAATGGCGATGGAAAAGTGCTTGCGCATATGCAATCCCTCCTTGGAGTGGCTGTCTCTGCCCGCTCAGTCGATCTCGCCGCTCGCCAGCGCCGCGATGGCGTGGGCGAAGATGCGGACGCTGAGCATCATCTTTTCGATGTCAATGTATTCGTCGGGCATGTGACAGGTGTCGGTGTCGCCGGGGAAGTTCAGCCCGAAGGCGACCGTGTTCGGCATCATTCGCGAATACGTGCCGCCGCCGATGGCGAACGCGTATGCATCCCTGCCGGTGACCTCGTGGTAGACCTGCAAAAGGCCCCGGACGATCTTGTGTTCCGCCGGCACATGGTGGGGCGTGTGGCCGTTCAGCCGCGTCAGCGCAAGACCCGTACCGGACAGCGCCATCGCCGCGGCACCACACATCTTCGCTTCATCGGCGCAGAGCGGATAGCGGATGTCGAGCTGCGCGGTCAGGTGCGCGCCGTCGTACCGCAGGATGCCCAGGTTGCAGGTCAGCGCGCCGGACAGCTCGTCCGCCTGCGCGATGCCGAGCGCGGCACCGTCGTACTGAAGGCCGAGCACATCCGCCAGCGCCGCGATGGAGCCGCGGCTGTTTCCGCCCGCCTCGAGCGCCTTGAGCGCGATCAGCAGCATCCCCGCGGCGTTTTTGCCCAAGTGCGGCATCGACGCGTGCGCCGACACGCCCTCCGCGACGATCGCCGCGCGGCCGCCGCCGAGGTTCTCGCAGGTGAGCTTGAAGTCCTTCTCCGCCGCGACGCGCGCCACCGCCGCCTGAAGGGCGGCAAAGTCGGCCGTGCCGACCTCCGCGCGCGCGATGCCGGGCACGACGTTCGGCCGCTCTCCGGCGTACAGCGAGTACACCGGCAGGTCGGCCTCGCCTTCGCCGCCGGTGAACGCCGACAGCAGCAGCCCCAGCCCGCCCTTCTCGATGTTGATCACGGGGAATTCCGCGTCCGGCGAGAAGCCGTAGTCCGGCAGCTTCGTCCGCGCGGCGTAGTGGCGCATGTCGGACATGCCGGTTTCCTCGTCGCAGCCGAGGATCAGCCGGACGCCGTCGCGCAGTTCGACGCCGGCGTCGCGCACGGCGCGCATGGCGTACAGCGCGCACAGCGCCGGGCCCTTGTCGTCCATCGTGCCGCGGCCGTAGATCCTGCCGTCCTCGATCTCCGCGCCCCACGGGTCGTGGATCCAGCCGTCGCCGGCGGGCACGACGTCCAGATGGCAGAGCATGCCCATCGTCTGTTCGCCCGAGCCGAACGAGATGTCGCCGCAATAGCCCTCGAAGTCGCGCGTCTGGAATCCGTAGCGCCGCGCGTCGGCGAGCGCCATGTCGAGCATCCGGCGGTTTTCCGCGCCGAACGGCGCGTTCTCCTGCGCCGGGCCCTGCACGCTCGGCACGGCGATCCAGCGCTTCATATCGGCGATCAGCTCATCGCGCATCGATTCGACGAGATGGTCGATCTTCTCGTAATTCATTTCGGAATTCCTCCCGTTGCAATCAATATAGCCCATTTTCCCATGGATTAAACCGTTTGTCAATCACGGACGTGTTAAGGGCCGAGCGGCGAGCGGGCGTTTATGTAAATATTCAGAAAATCATTCAGCCGTTCGTGCTGACGAAACCGCAACAATTTATTGCACTTTGCGCATAAAATCCGCCCTATCCGTTCTCCTCGACGGCGACGTCCGCGACGCCAAGCGACTGCCGCGACGCACGGCGGATGACAACCGCATCCTTTTTCAGCAGCCGCTCAAACGGCACGACGGAGATTTTCCCGCCCTCGAGCTTCCATCTCGCGCGGACGCGGCCGCGCAGCAGCACGGCCGGGAACACGATGCCGGCGGCATTGACGAGCTTGCGCGCATGAACGGGATCGATCAGCCGCGTCCGGTCGCGATACGCCATCACGAGGGAATCGAAGCCCGGCAGCAGCACGCACGGCGGAATTTCCGCCCGCGCCTCGAGCGGCCTGCCGTGCCAGTAGCGCACGCCGCCGAGGTCAGCCCACCGCAGCTCGGGCAGGATCTCATCGAAAAGGGGTTTCATCTCCCGCCACGGCCAGCCGAAGAACGCCGCGCAATCCCTGGGCGTCGCCGGTCCGAAGGTAAAAAAGTAGCGCCGGATGAGCGCGCGGCGGGCATCGTCCCTGTCGAGCCACTCGATCCTTCCGGGAATTGAATAGCGCTTTTCCGTGCCGGGCGAACAGACGATCCTTCCGCGCCACGCGAGTTCCTTGATCAATCCGCCCCAGCCATGAAACGCGCACCTGAGCAGCGCCTCGTCCATGCCATGCGCCCGGCAGGCGCGCTTCAGCCCGTCGCGCGTATCGTTCCCCTGCGCGATCTGCTCCTCCAGAAACGGCGCCCACGCCTCCTGCTGGGCGGCGGTCATCCCCCACCAGCCGTCGCGGAACGCGCCGCCCTGCCCCGCCGCGGACAAAAACAGCCCCAGCTCGTCCGCGCGCACGACGTGAATCGTCCCGCGCTGCGCCCAGACCTTCACCAGCCCATCGCTCCACCGCGCAGGATCATAGTCGCTCGCGCGCAGGCGCAGCGCCAGCGGCGGATTTCTGGAAAACTGCGCCTGAAGCCCGCAAACGTCCCGCACGACCTCCATCCCCGGCGCGCGGTTCAGCGCGTGGACGCCCTCCAGCGCCGCGGCCAGCCAAACAGACTGCTCCATCGCTTCCTCCCTTCGCAAAGCGCGCCGGCATCCGGATTCCCGGCGCATACCTGAGAAAACCCCGCCGCAGACGCGCTCTGCATGGAGCGCCGCGGCGGGGTCGTTCCGGCGGTCAGTCGAGTTCCAGCGCGCCGGTGTAGAGTTGATAGTAGGTGCCCTTCAGCTTCAGCAGATCCTCGTGCGTGCCGCGCTCGATGATGCGGCCGTGGTCCAGCACCATGATGGCGTTGGCATTGCGCACGGTGGACAGCCGGTGGGCGATGACGAACACCGTGCGGCCGGCCATCAGCGCATCCATGCCGCGCTGGACGATCGCCTCGGTGCGCGTGTCGATCGAGCTGGTCGCCTCGTCGAGAATCATGACGGGCGGGTCGGCCACGGCCGCGCGCGCGATGGCGAGCAGCTGGCGCTGGCCCTGCGAGAGGTTCGCGCCGTTGCCGTAGAGCATCGTGTTGTAGCCCTCGGGCAGGCGGCGGATGAAGTCGTCCGCGCCGGCCAGCTTGGCCGCGTCGATGCAGGCGTCGTCGTCCGCGTCCAGATTGCCGTAGCGGATGTTCTCCATGACCGTTCCGGTAAACAGGTTCGTGTCCTGGAGGACGATGCCCAGGCTGTGCCGCAGGTCGGCCTTCTTGATCTTGTTGATGTTGATGCCGTCGTAGCGGATCTTGCCGTCGGCGATGTCGTAGAAGCGGTTGATCAGGTTGGTGATCGTCGTCTTGCCTGCGCCGGTGGAGCCGACGAAGGCCAGCTTCTGTCCGGGCTTCGCATACAGCGAGATGTTGTGCAGCACCGTCTTTTCCGGCGTGTAGCCGAAGTCGACGTCGAAGAACCGCACGTCGCCCATCAGGCGGGTGTAGGTGGTGGTGCCGTCGTGATGCGGATGCTTCCACGCCCAGACGTTCGTGCGCTCCTTGCACTCGGTCAGGCTGCCGTCCGGATTTTCCTTGGCGTTGACCAGCGTGACGTAGCCCTCGTCCGCCTCGGGCTCTTCGTCGAGCAGGGCGAAGATGCGGTGCGCGCCCGCGAGGCCCATGATGACCATGTTCACCTGATTGGAGACCTGGCCGATGGAACCGGCGAACTGCCGCGTCATGTTCAGGAAGGGCACCACGATGCTGATGCCGAAGGCCATGCCGGAGATGCTGATGTTGCTCGCGCCCGAGAGCATCAGCGCGCCGCCGACCAGCGCTACCACGACGTACATCACGTTGCCGATATTGCCCATCATAGGCATCAGGATGTTGGCGAAGCGGTTGCCGTTGCGGGCGTTGTAGAAGATCTCGCCGTTGACCTTGTCGAAATCGGCCTTGGCGCCGTCCTCGTGGCAGAAGACCTTGATGACCTTCTGGCCGGTCATCATCTCCTCCATGAACGCCTCGGCCTTGGCCAGCGTGACCTGCTGACGCAGGAAGTACTTCGAGGAATGGCTGGTGATGTACCGTGCCGCAAACGCCATGCAGACAACGCCCACCACGACGATCAGGCCCAGAATGACGCTGTAATACATCATGATGCAGAACACCGACAGGAGCGTCACGCCGGAGATCAGCATCTGCGGCAAGCTCTGGCTGATCATCTGGCGCAGGGTATCGACGTCGTTGGTGTAGTAGCTCATGATGTCGCCGCGGCCATTGGTGTCGAAGTACCGGATGGGCAGATCCTGCATGTGGTTGAACATCTTCTCGCGCATCTTCTTCAGGGAACCCTGCGTGATGACGGCCATCAACTGCGTATAGGTGAAGCCCGCAAGCAGGCTGATGACGTACATCGCAACCAGAATGCCGACGAAGGTGAAGATCCGGCCGGACACGGAGGCCCAGTCGCCCGATCGATACGTCTCGTCCACGATGGCGATGATGTTCTGCATGAAGATCGAAGGAACGGCGCTGACGATGGCGTTGATCAGGATGCACACCAGCGTGACCGGCAGAAGCACCGGATAGAACTCAAACAGCGTGCGGATCAGGCGGCGCAGCACGCCCTTGGGCGCGCGCTGGCCACGGGCCGTCGTCGTGCGGGCGTTGGAGGAAGCCGCATTGTTCTTATTCTTCGCCATCTTGATCACCTGCCTTGTTCTGGGTCGTATAGACTTCGCGATAGATCTCGCTGGTCTTCATCAGTTCATCGTGCGTGCCGACGGCGCTGATGCGGCCGCCTTCCATCACGACGATGCGGTCGGCATCCTGCACGGACGCCACGCGCTGCGCGATGATGATCTTGGTCGTCTCGGGGATGAACTTGCGGAAGCCGTCGCGGATCAGCGCGTCGGTGCGCGTGTCCACGGCGCTGGTGGAGTCGTCCAGGATCAGCACCTTCGGCTTCTTCATCAGCGCGCGCGCAATGCACAGGCGCTGCTTCTGGCCGCCGGAGACGTTGGCGCCGCCCTGCTCGATCCACGTGTCGTACTTGTCGGGGAACTGCTGGATGAACTCATCCGCCTGCGCCAGCTTGCACGCCTCGAGCATCTCCTCGTCGGTGGCGTTCGGGTTGCCCCAGCGCAGGTTGTCCTTGATGGTGCCGCTGAACAGCACGTTCTTCTGAAGCACCACGGCCACATTGTTGCGCAGCGTCTCCAGATCGTACTTGCGCACGTCCACGCCGCCGACCCTGACGCAGCCCTCGGTGACGTCGTACAGGCGCGGGATCAGCTGGATCAGCGTCGATTTGGACGAACCCGTGCCGCCCAGAACGCCGATGACCTCGCCGGACTTGATGTGCAGGTTCACATCCGCCAGCGCCATGCGCTCGGCCTTTTTGGAATACTTGAAGCTGACGTCGTCGAAGTCGATGGAGCCGTCCTTGACCTCGGTCACGGCGTTGGGCGGGCTGACCAGATTGCTCTCCTCGCTGAGCACCTCCACGATGCGCTCCATGGACTCCATCGACATGGTGATCATCACGAACACCATCGACAGCATCATCAGGCTCATCAGAATCTGGAAGCTGTATGTGAGGATGGCGGACATCTGTCCCACGGCGACCTCCGTGCCCCGGCTGGTGATGACGGCATAGGAGCCGAAGGACAGCACAAACGCCATGCCGGCGTACACGCAGAACTGCATGATGGGGTTGTTGAGGGCCATGATGCGCTCGGCGCGGGTGAAGTCCTTGCAGACGTCCTCCGCGGCAGCGCCGAACTTCTTCTTTTCATAGTCCTCGCGCACATAGCTCTTGACCACGCGCATGGCCTGCACGTTCTCCTGCACCGAGTCGTTCAGCGCATCGTACTTGCGGAACACGCGGCGGAAGATCGGCGTCGCCTTGCGGATGACCAGCACCAGCCCGACGCCGAGCAGCGGGATGGTGACCAGGAAGATCATCGCCAGGCGGCCACCCATGGCGAAGCCCATGATGAACGAGAAGATCAGCATCAGCGGGCCGCGGATGGCCACGCGGATGATCATCATGAACGACATCTGCACGTTCACGACGTCGGTGGTCATTCGCGTGACCAGGCTGGACACCGAGAACTTGTCGATGTTTTCAAACGAATAGTCCTGAATGCGATAGAACATATCCTTGCGCAGGTTGCGCGCAAATCCCGTCGAGGCCGTTGCGCACGTGTTGCCGGCCGCGACGCCGAAGATCAGCGACAGCACGGCCATGACAACCAGCTGGACGCCGTACCGGGCGATGACGTCCATGCCGCAGCCTGCCTGCATTTCGTTCACCAGATTGGCGGTCGTGAACGGGATGATGCATTCCAGAATGACCTCAACTGTAACCAACAGCGGCGTCAACATCGCCGGCTTTTTGAACTCGCGGATGCTGCGAGCCAGAGTTTTTACCATAAGTGACATTCCTCCTCATCGCCTGATCGCGCAAGCGCGCGTCACATCGTCTCCAATGTCTTTCGCCCCGGCATTCATTTGTCCAGATTTGCGGACATGAGTGCGGCGGTCTTCATAAACGCGGCGAGCTGTGCGTTCGACAGGCCCTCTGTAAGGCACCGTTCGGTGCGGCGTAGGCATTCGCCGACCTCTGCGTCGAGCCGGATCGCCTTTTCGGTGGGAATCAGGCTCTTCAGCCGGGCGTCGCTCGCGACGCTCCTGCGCTGGATCAGGCCGTTCTTCTCCATCAGCTGTAGCACGCCGGTGGCGGTGGAACGGCTCATGCTGAGCGCGCTTTCCACATCGCGCTGATACACCGGACCCTCTGCGCATTTCACGAGGATGTAGTGTATCACCCTGCTCTGCACCCCTGTGAGACCCAGGCTCTGCATGTCGGCATTCATGCGCTTTCCGAGCTTGTGGGACAGGACGCTGATCCAGACCCCACAGTCTTTCTCCACTCAGGGTTTCCCTCCTCTCGTGCCAGCGGGCGGCGCGCGGCGTCCGCGCGATCCCGGGCGAATTGTTCGGAAGCAAACAATATTCTAGCGCGCGAATGCTGGATTGTCAACACAACATTTGACCTTTTTTCTGTGAAAACAAGGTGAAATCTTGAGCCGTAGGCCCGGAGCCGCGCCGGGGCCGAAAAACCTCGCCCACGCCTCCGCTTTTCCGCCCCGCAGGCGGCGCATTTCATGCAGAGCGCAATCCCTGCCGGATTTCCGGCTGCATTTTCCCAACCCCCATCCTTCAGCCAAAGCGCCAACAAACCCGGCTTCCGAATATGAAACCCGGCTTCCGAAACGGAAAGCCGGGTTTGAACGCCCTTGAAATGAAGTTGTTTAGCGCTTGCTGAACTGCGGAGCGCGACGAGCGGCTTTGAGCCCGTACTGGCGTACAGTTTAGCGCCTGTTTTCCTTGATTTTATGGGCTTTTTGGCCTCTGCCCTCAAATGTTGCCCCAGTATTTAATCATAAAAATGGGGGCATTTTAGACACCAACAGATGGAGCAAATGCAGCATTTACAACACTCAGAAGTTCCTCCGGTTTATTATACTTCACCTGCGCGTAAATGTCCATAGTCGTCTTACTGTTTTCATGCCCGGCAAGATATTGAACAGTTTTTGGGTCAATGCCTGCATACAGCAGGTTAGTAATATAGGTGTGACGAAGTTGATGTGGGGTTACATCAAAGTCAATGGCATACACTAACTTCGGGTTATTTTTCTGATGACTGCCAGGGGTGGGTGTTACCGTACACTTCACGCACTGGCCATTTACATACTTATAATAGTTATGGGGTTTCGTAGAGCGAACGGTTACATATTTCCATACCCGCTGAAACTGCGAAGATGAAAGAGGATTTCCATTTCTGTCAGCAACCACATATTCCGATTCGGTTTTCTCTTTCACTTCCCGCAGGCAGTCTGTCAAACACTTTGGGATCGGAATATCTCTCCGAGCCGCCTTCGTTTTCAGCGTTGTGGAAATCACCGGCCTGTTATTTTCTGAGCGCCATGCTCTCCGTACAGAGATGTACGGCGCAGGAACATCCAGAAATACGCAGTCCCATTGCAGTCCCAAAATTTCTTCGCGCCGCAGGCCGGAATATAAAGCGATCATTATAAAGGTATAGGGCGGAAGTCCTCGGACAGTATCTAAAAGCAACTTCACTTGCTCATCCGTCAAGGC
>DVJL01000038.1 GCA_018716805.1 Candidatus Faecivicinus avistercoris
GGAGGCCGCGGAGATCGGCACGCGCCGCGTGATCTGTGAGCACGCGACCATCGGCGTGGTCGTGACGACGGACGGCAGCATCGTCGACATGCCGCGCTCGGCCTACACGGAGGCCGAGGAGCGCGTGATCCGCGAGCTGAAGGCGCTGGGCAAGCCGTTTATCATCGTGCTCAACTGCAAGGACCCCGCGTCGCCGGACGTTCAGCGGCTGCGCGACGCGCTTTCGGAAAAGCACGGCGTTCCCGTGCACGCCGTGGACGTGATGGGCATGCAGCTCGACGGCGTGAACGAGCTGCTCGAGAGCGTGCTGTTTGAATTCCCGATCCGCGAGATCCGCATTCACGCGCCGTCGTGGCTGACGTCGCTTTCAGAGGATCACTGGCTGGGCAAGTCGGTCGGCGATTCGGTCGCGTCCGCCGCGGAGGCGATCCACCGCGTGCGCGACCACGAAAAGCTGCGCGCGGCGCTGGCCGGAAACGAGTACACCGAGGAAGTGCTGCCCGGCGAGATCAACCTGAACGACGGCACGATGGAATACCGGCTGACGATGAAGGACGGCCTGTTCTACCGAATCCTCGGCGAAGCCAGCGGACAGGAGATTGACGGCGAGGAGCACCTGTTTGAGCTGATGAAGGAGCTGGTGCGCGCCAAGCGCGAGTACGACCGCGTGGCCGACGCTCTGGAGAGCGTCCGGGCGACCGGCTACGGCATGGTCGCGCCGTCCATGGACGAACTGGTGCTGCGCGAACCGGAGATGGTGAAACAGGGCTCGCGCTTCGGCGTCCGGCTGCGGGCAAGCGCGCCCTCGCTGCACATGATCCGCGTGGATATCCAGACCGAGGTCAGCCCGATCGTCGGCACCGAGAAACAGTCCGAGGAGCTCGTCCAGTACCTGCTCAACGAATTTGAAAACAACTCCTCCGGCATCTGGGAAACCGAGATCTTCGGAAAATCCCTAAACGAGCTGGTGCGCGAGGGCCTGAGCAGCAAGCTGATGCGCATGCCCGAGGACGTGCGCGGCAAGATACAGGATTCGCTTCAGAAGATCATCAACGAGGGAAGCGGCGGCATGATCTGCATCCTCCTGTGAGGACGGCGTCCGCGCAGCCCCGAGCCTGAGCAAAGCCCAATCCCGCAGCAAAGCTGGCCGCCCATCTTCAGGGCGGCCAGCTTCATCGTGTGTGCTTCCCTTCCAGAATCCGACGCGCATCCGGCGCCGGATCGCGCCTCTCGCCTTCACGCCTGCGCCTGATCCGGCGCGGCTTTACCGCGCGCCTTCCTCGGACTTGCGCACGCATCCCCAGACGATCGCCTCCATTTCCTCCAGCTTTCCCAGCATGTCCTTCGCCAGCGCGATCTGGCAGCGCGTGCGCACCAGGTTGTGCTCGGGATAGTCCGTCTTGAAATAGGGGCTTCCAAGAATGTAGTCGTCCAGAAACCGCGTCGCCAGCTCGCACGTCAGCGCAAAGCAGCTCAGCGCCAGCGTGTCGATCTCGTTCTTCGTCAGCGTCGCGGCCGTCTGGCTGAGAAAGCCCTCCGCAAAGGCGCGGAACACTGCCATGTTCACCCCCGCCTTCGCCGCGTCGGGACTGTCCTCTTCCACGCGGTTCGCCGCGAAGCGAATGGCGTCGCCGAAATCGTGGCCCACCAGCCCGGGCATGACCGTGTCGAGGTCGATGACCACCAGCGCCCTGTCCGTCTTTTCGTCGAACAGCACGTTGTTGATCTTCGTGTCGTTGTGCGTCACCCGGAGCGGAAGCTCGCCGCGGTTGTACAAATCCGTCAGCGTACAGGCCCGATCCTCCACCGAAAGCAGCCAGTCCAGCTCCCCTGCGACCTCGCGAACCTTTTCCGCAGGCACTTCCGCCGCATCCGCCTTCAGCTTCTCATAGCGCTTGCGCGTATCGTGAAAATTCGGAATAGTATCGTGCAGCCGGTGGACGTCGAAATCCCCGAGCAGCATCTGAAATTCTCCAAACGCCTCCCCGGCGTTTCGTATGACCGACAGGTTCTGCGTCGCATTGTACGTCACCGAGGGCACATAGTTGAACAGCCGCCAAAACCCATCCGCGTCGGAGACGTAATTCCTCCGGTTCCCGGTGTGATGGAAGTGCAGCGCCACCTTGTCGGGGCGCTTGGCGCGGATGTGCTCCGTCACATGATCGATGTTTTCCATTACCTTCACCGGTTCCCTGAAGGCATATGTATTGATCCGCTGAATCATATACGATTTGGGGCTGCCGTCTGGCTGGCGGCAGTTCACCCGGTAGGTGCGGTTGACATTCCCCACCTTGATCTCGTCGTAGGAATCGAAATCGCCCGGTATGCGAAATGCCTCGCAGATCTGCCACAGCTTCCGCGCAGTCTTTTCCTGATCCGTCTGCATACAATCATCCTCTTTTGGAATGGAACGGCATTTCCCGCCTCTCCTCCCCGCCGGGCCGGACACATTTCCATGCGCGCAAGCGGTTCTGAACAGCCTTCCATCCCCTGTTTTATTCATGCTACTCTATGAACGCCGGCGCCCCGGCGTTCCTCCTGATCCCCTATAGCATAACAGAGAATCCACATTCCGTCAAGGCGGAGATCCATCGCCGCGGTCCGGCCTCTCAAAGCAGCGCTCAAACGGGGCGCAAAGCCCCGCGCCCTCGAAGGGCACGGGGCCGTTTTGCGGCGTCCGCCGGCGGAACAGCCTCCCGCCGGCGCGGGCCGGTCATCAATGGAAGATGGAGAATGCTGCGAACAGCGCGGACATCAGCGACGCGACCAGCGACACGACGGTGATCTGCGTGTTGATCGACGGGCCGGCGGTGTCCTTGAAGGGGTCGCCGACGGTGTCGCCCACGACGGCCGCCTTGTGCGCCTCGGAGCCCTTGCCGCCCTCGTTGCCCGCTTCGACGTACTTCTTGGAGTTGTCCCACAGGCCGCCCGCGTTGGACATGAACAGCGACAGCAGCAGGCCGCTGACGATATTGCCCATCAGGAAGCCACCGATGGCGAGCGGACCGCCGATGAATCCGACCAGCAGCGTCGCGATGATGGCCATCAGGCCGGCGGGAATCAGCTCGCGGAGCGCGCCGGAGGTGGCGATGTCGATGCAGCGGTCGTATTCGGGCTTGACGCCGGGCTTGCCTTCGCGCAGGCCGCGGATCTCGCGGAACTGGCGGTGGATCTCGGCGACCATGCGCTGGGCGTTCTTGTCCACGCCCAGAATCAGCATCGCCGAGAACACGGCCGGGATTGCCGCGCCGATCAGAAGGCCGAAGAACACGACGGGGTTCATGATGTCAAAGCCGGTGATCAGATCGCGTCCGAGCGCCTCGAGCGCGACGTTCGCTTCCGACATATAGGCGCCCAGCAGCGAGATGACGGTCAGTCCGGCCGCGCCGATGGCGAATCCCTTAGTGACGGCCTTGACGGTGTTGCCGGCGCTGTCGAGCTCGTCCGCAATGCGGATGGTCTCCTCGCCGAGTCCGCCCATTTCGGCCAGGCCGCGGGCATTGTCGACGATCGGGCCATAGGCGTCGTTGGAGATGATCATGCCGACGATGGAGAGCATGCCGACGGCCGCCATCGCGATGCCGAACAGCGCGTACTGCGGACCCACCGGCTCGCAGATCTTATACGCGGCCAGCGCGGACACGGCGATGCCAATCATGGCCGGAAGCGCCGAGATGAAACCATAGGAGACACCGGACAGCACGGTGAACGCCGAGCCGGAGCGCGACGCATGCGCGACCTTCTTGACGATCGGCTTGCTGTCGTCGGTGAAGTAGTCCGTCGTCAGGCCGATGATGACGCCGACCACGAGGCCGACCGTGGACGCGCCCCAGATGCGCCAGGAGAATCCCCGGAAGATCAGCGTGGCCAGCGCGGTCAGCACGACGAACACGCCGGAGGTGACGTAGGTCGAGGAGTTCAGCGCCTTCGTCGGCGTGCCGCCCTTGCCGATGCGCGCGGTGGCGATGCCGATGATGGACGAGATCAGGCCGAGCGCCGCGTACATGAACACCATGGCGACATCGGCGAACTGCGAGCCGGCCGCCTGCAGCGAGGTCGCCAGCACCAGCGCGGAGGTCATAGCCGCGACGTTGGAATCGAACAGGTCGGCGCCCATGCCCGCGACGTCGCCGACGTTGTCGCCGACGTTGTCCGCGATGACGGCGGGGTTGCGCGGGTCGTCCTCGGGGATGCCCAGCTCGACCTTGCCGGTCAGGTCGGCGCTGACGTCGGCCGTCTTGGTGAAGATGCCGCCGCCGGCCTTGGCGAACAGCGCGAGCGAGCTGGCGCCAAACGAGAAGCCCAGGGAGATCGTCGTGTCGCCGAACAGCATCAGCACGCCGGCCACGCCGAACAGGCTGATGCCGACCACGGCCAGGCCCATCACGGCGCCGCCGCGGAAGCCGATCAGAAACGCGGGCTCAATGCCCTTCTGCGCGGCCTCGGCCGAGCGGCCGTTGGAGGACGTCGCGACGATGATGCCCATCTTGCCCGCGATCGCGGAGAGCACTGTGCCGGCGACGTAGGCGACGACCATTTGCAGGTTCCTGACCGCCTCGAATTCCTGCGACCAAATCGGATTGGGCAGGAAGATGAACAGCAGCACCGCAGCCACGCCCGCGAAGATGGCGAGAATGCGGTACTCCTTGCGCATGAACGTGTTCGCGCCGGCCTTAATCAGCGCGGACACCTCGCGGATGGTGCGGTTCTCCACCGGTTGGCGCTTGACCCACAGGTGGAGGTACACCGCGAACGCAAGCGCGATCACGACCGAGAAAAACGAGACGCAATAGATGAGGGTCATACTGGCATCCATTTTTCATACCTCCCAAACTTCCCCATTTTAGCAATATTTTATCATTCATTACGAATTTTGTCAATGGTTTCCATCGAAATTCCCATCATTTTTATGGTTCATCCGACTTCAAAATGAATAATTTGGGAGTTTTAGTCCGCGGTGCCCGCTGTGAATCGTAAAATTTACGCAATTGTCGGCCGCGCGGGCGTTCCAATTCGGGCAATTGTATAGTATAATTGAGTACGGAAAGTTATCCTTCCCGAAAATAACGAACCGTTTGCAACCAAACGATAGAAAGGATCCTGCAATGTCTGCAAAGAAAACCAGCATCGGCGGCCAGGCCCTCCTCGAGGGCATCATGATGCGCGGGCCGAAGGTCACCGCGATGGCCGTCCGCAATCCCGAAGGCGAAATCATTCTGGAAGAGCATCCCACGCGCGGCACGGAGCGGGCAAAGTTTTTCAAGCTCCCCATCATCCGCGGCGTGTTCAACATGGTCGACTCCCTCGCCGCCGGCTACAAATACCTGATGCGCTCGGCGGAGATCAGCGGCGTGGACGCCGAAGAAGAGAAGCGCAAGGCCGAAAACCCAAAGTGGTACGACGCGCCCATCGTCGACAAGCTGCTGATGCCCATCGCGACGGTGCTGGCGGTCGTGCTGGCGGTCGTGTTGTTTTTCTGGCTGCCGATGCAGCTGTTCACGTGGCTTTCGGCGGCGGTTCCGGCCCTCGACGGCCACTACCTGCTGCGCGCCGTGTTTGAAGGCGTGCTGCGCATTCTGATCTTCATCGGCTACGTCTGGGCGACGTCGCTGATGAAGGACATCCGCCGCACCTACCAGTACCACGGCGCGGAACATAAGACAATCTTCTGCTACGAGGCGGGCCTGCCGCTGACGGTGGAAAACGTGCGCGTACAGCGCCGGTTCCATCCCCGCTGCGGCACGTCGTTTCTGATTCTGGTGCTGCTGGTGAGCATCGTGGTTTCGATGTTCATCCGCATCGACAACGTCCCATTGCGCATGTTCGTCAAGCTCCTGACGCTGCCGCTCATCATCGGCATCGGCTATGAGCTCATCAAGCTCGCCGGGCGCAAGGACAACCTGCTGACGCGGATCATCTCCGCCCCGGGCATCGCGCTTCAGCACCTGACGGTATTTGAGCCGGACGACAGCATGATCGAGTGCGCCATCGCCGCGATGAAAAAGGTCATCCCCGACGACGGCAGCGACACCTGGTAAATCGATTCGATTGACGAGGAAAGATCCATGAAAAAAAAGAAGAAGGGCGCTCCTGTTGAAAAGCGCAGGAAGTACGACCACTCCGACGGCCGCAAGCGCATCATCCTCCTGCCGGTCATGGCGCTGGTGCTGACGCTGATCGTCGAAGGCTTCAACCGCGGCAGCGCCGGCGCGCTGTTCGACTATGTGGTCTCGCATCCATTCTACTTCTTGTACAATGTCCTGATCATCCTGACGACGCTGACGTTTTCGGAGCTGTTCAAGCGCCGGAAGTCCGTGCTGTACACGACCTGCGTCGTCTGGATCGCACTGGGCATCGCCGGCTACCTGGTCGTGCGCGAACGCACCCAGCCGTTTACGAGCATGGACATCCTCATGCTCGGCGACGCCATCACGCTGACGACGATCTACTACACCTGGCCGCAGATCATCCTGATGTTCGGCAGCATCTTTCTGGGCATCGTGCTGGTCATCTGGATGATTACGCGGCTCCCTCGGCGGCGCCACGTCAACTACACGCTGTCGCTGTCGCTGTTTTGCGGCATGGTGACGCTGTGCTTCTGCCTGTGCACGCTCGGCGTCTACTTCGGCTACTATCCACGGTACTTCGACAATCTCGTCAACGCCTACGACGAGTATGGCTTCGCGACCTGCTTCACCTTCACCTTCGGCGACATGGGCGTCGCCAAGCCGTCCGAATACTCCACCGAGACGGTCAGCGGCATCATCGAGGAAATCGACGACACCGAGCCGGAGGCAACCCCCGCGCCCGAGGCGCACGAGTTCGGCGAGGACGACGACCTCGCCCATCCGAACGTGATCTACGTGCAGCTGGAATCGCTGTTTGACGTCAACACGATCATCGGTTCCTCCTATTCGACCGACCCGACGCCAAACTTCAACCGCCTGAGCGAGGAGTATCCCAGCGGCGAGCTGTACGTCCCGTCGATCGGCGGCGGCACGGCGAACACGGAGTTTGAAGTGCTCTCGGGCATGAACCTGGATTTCTTCGGCGCCGGTGAATACCCCTACAACACCATCCTGCGGGAGACGACCTGCGAGACGATCGCCTACAACCTCATGGAGCTGGGCTATTCCACCACCGCCATGCACAACCACAACGGAACCTTCTACAGCCGCAACGAAGTCTACGCCCAGCTCGGCTTCGAGCACTTCGTGTCGCTGGAGTACATGCCGTACGTCACCTATACGCCCGTCGGCTGGGCGGAGGACACCGTGCTGACCGACGAGGTGCTCAAGGCGCTCGAGGCCACCGAGGAGCGCGACTTCGTCATGGCCATCACCGTCGAGTCGCACGGCAAGTACGATGAAAACTACGTCTATCAGGAGGGCGATCCCATCGTCGAATCGCTGCCGGAACAGATCAATGAATCGAAGTTCTGCAGCTACCTGCACCTGATCCACGCCACCGACGAATTCCTGGGCGAGCTGATCGGCGTGCTCGAGACCTACGACGAGCCGGTCGTCTGCGTGTTCTACGGCGACCACCTGCCCGCGCTCGACCTCACCGCGGACATCCTCACCACAAACAACCTCTACGCCAGCCGCTATGTCATCTGGAACAACTTCGGCGCGGAATTTGAAGCGCCTGACCTGCAGGCCTATCAGCTCAGCGCGTCGCTGCTCGAGCAGCTCGGCATCTCCGGCGGCGTCATCACCAAATACCATCAGTCCTACGAGACCGGATGCACCGACCAAGACTACCTCGACAACCTCGAGATGCTCGAATACGACCTGCTCTACGGCGACCAGAGCGGCTACGAGGATGGAGAGAACCCCTATGTCGCCACCGACATCCAGATGGGCGTTGTTCCCATCGAGATCACCAGCGTCTCCAACGAATACGGCCGCGTGCTCGTCAACGGGCGCAACTTCACCGAGTACAGCGCCATCCTCATCGACGGAACGGTCTACGAAACGGCGTTCATCAGCTCGGCGCAGGTCGTCGCCATCGTTCCGCGAACGACGCCCGTCGGCGAAGTGGCCGTCGCCCAGCTGACGTCGGACGGCGTCGAGCTGAGCCGGACAGAGCCGTACCTGATGGAAAGCGGCGGCTGAATCGGCCGCATAGGAAAGCAGGGGCATTCCCTTTGAGAACGCCCCTGCCGTCAGGCCCTCAGATCC
>DVJL01000039.1 GCA_018716805.1 Candidatus Faecivicinus avistercoris
TTTCATTATATCATTTTTCCGCCGTTTGTGCTATACTTTCCCTGTGAAAATTCCCCGGAACGGGGAGATTTGAGGAGGAGTTTTCCATGGCAAGACTGAAGATCGGCATCATCGGCTGCGGCGGAATCGCCAACGGCAAGCACCTGCCGGCGCTGAAGGCCATCGACCGCGCCGACATCGTGGCGTTCTGCGACCTGATTCCCGAGCGCGCCGAGAAGGCCGCGAAGGAGTACGGCGTGCCCGGCGCCAAGGTCTACACCGACTACAAGGAACTGCTCAAGGACGAGAGCATCGACGTCTGCTATGTGCTCACGCCGAACCGCAGCCATGCGGACATCTCCATCGACGCGCTGCACGCCGGCAAGCACGTCATGTGCGAAAAGCCCATGGCGAAGTCCGCCGCCGACGCCCGCCGCATGGTCGAGGCCGCGAAGGAGACCGGCAAGAAGCTGACCATCGGCTACCAGCACCGCCACAAGGCCGCCAGCCAGTACGTCAAGGGCTGCATCGACCGCGGCGATCTGGGCGAGATCTACTACGCGAAGGCGTATGCCATCCGCCGCCGCGGCACGCCGAACTGGGGCGTGTTCCTCAACGAGTACGAGCAGGGCGGCGGCCCGCTGATCGACATCGGCACGCACAGCCTCGACGTCACCCTCTACCTGATGAACAACTACAAGCCGCGCATGGTCGTCGGCACGAAGTACAAGAAGGTCGAGCATCCCGAAGCCGGCAACCCGTGGGGCGGCTGGAAAGAGGGCGAAAACACGCTCGAGGACGCGGCGTTCGGCTTCATCGTCATGGAAAATGGCGCGACGATCACGCTCGAGGCGACGTGGGCGCTCAACACCGACGAGCCGATTCCCGAGGGAAGCTGCCGTCTGTGCGGGAGCAAGGGCGGCGCGGCCATCATCCGCGATGAGGTCACGATGAACACCGTCGATCTCGACCGCCAGATCATCACCAAGCCCGACCTGAGCGCAGGCGGCGTGGCGTTTTACGACGGCGTGAAGGAGACCCCGCCGATCACCGAGCAGCGCCGCTGGCTCGATGCCATCGAGAACGACACCGACCCCGTCGTGCTGCCGGAGCAGGCGTGCGTGGTCAGCGAGATCCTCGAGGCCATCTACACCTCCGCCAAGACCGGCGAGCCGGTGTACTTCAACCGCTGATTGGGAGGGTTCGCGATGAGAAATTACGCGATGCTCGGCAAGTGGCACGTCCATGCCCGCCAGTATGCCAACGAGATCAATCAGCTTCCCGAATGCCGCATCGCCAAGGTCTGGGATCCGGACGCGGACGTCGCGAAGGCGTGGGCGGAGGAACTCGGCGGCGGCTGCGCGCCGGCTTCGGTCGAGGACATCCTCGCGGATCCGGAAATCGAGGGCGTCGTGGTCTGCAATGCGACCAACGAGCACACCGATCTGATCCTGCGCTGCTGCAAGGCCGGCAAGGCGCTGTTCACCGAAAAGGTGCTGGCGCTCAAGAACGAGGACGCCGAGGCCATCCGCGCCGCGGTGATCGAGAACCACACGCGCTTTGGCATTTCGTTCCCGCACCTGAGCGAGCCGGCGACGCGGTTCGTGCTGGAGACGGCGAAGTCCGGCAAGCTGGGCGAGATCAACTACGCCCGCTTCCGCAAGGCTCACGACGGCGCGACCGGCAACTGGCTGCCCGCCCACTTCTACGATCCCGTCGCCTGCGGCGGCGGCGCGATGATCGATCTGGGCGCGCATCCGATGTACCTGCTCTGCGAGCTGCTGGGCGAGCCGCAGGACGTCAAGTCCACCTTCACCCATGTGACCGGCAAGGCGGTCGAGGACAACGCCGTCAGCCTACTCACCTTCGCGAAGGGCGCCATCGGCGTGTCCGAGACGGGCTTCGTCTCCAAGCGCTACCCGCTGACGTTCGAGGTCGGCGGCACCGAGGGCGGACTGCTGATGCGCGATGAGGAGGTCGTCTACTGCTGCCCCGAGACGGGCAACGAGTGGAAGAAGGCGGAGAAGTTGCCCGAGCGGCTTCCGTCCCCGCTGGCTCAGTGGGCGACGGCCCATTCGCCGGAGGAGATCCCCGCCGGGTTTGGCATCGACGCCGCCGTCCGCCTGACGCGCGTGATGGTCGCGGCCTACGCCAACGCATGACCTCTTTCCACAAGCAAGCGCCTGTGCGCAGGAGCAAGGTTTTATAGAACCGGCAAGACCGCCCGGACATTTCGTTCGGGCGGTCATATCATTGATAAAATCGAGGTTTTGCCAGACGCCGGGAATGTCTGCAGAACGGGAAGGCAAACTTCTGGACGAGGGGACTCACAGGTGCCCAAGCGGCCGCAACCCGCAAGCGCGGCCGAGGTAGGAAGCAAAGACCGCCCTGATCGATGGGGGACCGGCGGCGATTCTCGATGGTATCGAACAGCTTCGCCCGCGAGATGCGGCGGCCTGCGCGCAGATTTCCTGTCGGGCGGTTGTCCTGCAGTGCGCGCGACTTAACTCCTGACAGGCGTCGTGCGTGCCGGCTGGCTGTATCGGACGAAACCAGCGGTGCGCGCGATTTAACTTGCATTCGCGCGCAAAGTGCGGTATAATGTCCTCAATCCTATAGATGCGATTGAGGAAGAATGTGGCCGTACCCATGCGCACAGAGAGCCGGTGAGGGTGGAAATCCGGCGGCAGCGGCGGCCGTTCCGCCTTCCGAGCATTCCGGCGATGAGCCGGAGGGGTTGCGCTCCTTATCGCGCTTCGAGCGGCCGGGCAATCCCGGCAAGCTGGGTGGCAACGCGGAGTCCTTCGTCCCAGATCGGGGCGGCGGGCTTTTTCTTTTTCGCATCCGGACCGACATCAAGGAGGAAATCATCATGCTGGACATCAACCTTCTGCGCACCAATCCCGACCTCGTGCGCGAGAACAT
The DNA here is from genome assembly GCA_018716805.1 of Candidatus Faecivicinus avistercoris. Classification (GTDB taxonomy): domain Bacteria; phylum Bacillota; class Clostridia; order Christensenellales; family Aristaeellaceae; genus Faecivicinus; species Faecivicinus avistercoris. Next base: position 2,905 of record DVJL01000039.1, read on the forward strand.
CAAGAAGAAGTTTCAGGACGCCAAACTCCCGCTGGTCGATGAGGTCATCGAGCTGGACAAGGCGAACCGCGCGGCCATTCAGCGCGCCGATTTCCTGCGCTCGCAGCGCAACAAGATCAGCAAGTCGATCGGCGGCATGATGGCCAAGGGCCAGCGCGAGGAGGCCGAGGCGGCCAAGCAGCAGGTAAAGGACATGCAGGACGAGCTGGCCGAGCTCGAACAGAAGGAGGCCGAATACGCCGCGCAGATTCGCGAGCGGATGCTGGTCATCCCTCAGATCATCGACGATTCCGTGCCGATCGGCAGGGACGACAGCGAGAACGTCGAAAACGAGCGCTTTGGCGAGCCGGTCGTGCCGGACTTCGAGATCCCCTATCACGTCGACATCATGGAGCGCTTTGACGGCATCGACCTCGACGCCGCCCGGCGCACCAGCGGCAACGGCTTCTACTACCTCAAGGGCGACATCGCGCGGCTGCACTCTTCGATCCTGTCCTATGCGCGCGACTTCATGATCGACCGTGGATTCACCTACTACATCCCGCCGTTCATGATCCGCGCCAACGTCGTCAACGGCGTGATGTCGTTTGCCGAGATGGAGAACATGATGTACAAGATCGAGGGCGAGGACCTCTACCTGATCGGCACGTCCGAGCACTCCATGATCGGCAAGTTCATCGACACGATTCTGGACGAAAAGGACCTGCCGCAGACGCTGACGAGCTATTCGCCCTGCTTCCGCAAGGAGGTCGGCGCGCACGGCATCGAGGAGCGCGGCGTGTACCGCATCCATCAGTTTGAGAAGCAGGAGATGATCGTCGTCTGCAAGCCCGAGGATTCGATGATGTGGTACAACCGCCTCTGGCAGAACACGGTCGATTTCTTCCGCACGCTGGACATCCCGGTGCGCACGCTCGAGTGCTGCTCGGGCGATCTGGCCGACCTGAAGGTCAAGAGCTGCGACGTCGAGGCGTGGTCGCCGCGCCAGAAGAAGTACTTCGAAGTCGGCTCCTGCTCCAACCTCGGCGACGCGCAGGCGCGCCGGCTGGCCATCCGCATCAAGGGCGAGGACGGCAAGAAGTATCTCGCGCACACGCTGAACAACACCGTCGTCGCGCCGCCGCGGATGCTCATCGCATTCCTCGAGAACAACCTTCAGGCCGACGGCAGCGTTCGGATTCCCGAACCGCTTCGCCCCTATATGGGCGGCAAGGCGCTGCTGACGCCGAAAGCATAATGGAAAGGGCTGCGGGCGAAGCCGTCCGCAGCCCTATTAATGGAGGAGGGATGGACGATGCGGCTGTTGTTTAAGCAGCGCATGTTTTCATGGTTTGATTCATACGACATTTACGACGAACAGGGCCAGACGGCGCTGATCGTGCAGGGCCAGCTCAGCTGGGGGCACTGCCTTCGCATCATGACGCCCGACGGCGCGCCGATCGGAACGGTCAAGGAGGTCGTACTGAGCTTTCTGCCGCGCTTTGACCTCTATCTGGGCGAGCAGGTGGTCGGCACGCTGCGCAAGGAGCTGACGTTTTTCAAGCCGAAATTTGAACTCGACTGCAATGGCTGGACGGTGCAGGGCGATTGGATGGAATGGGATTATTCGATCGTCGGCCCGGCAGGAGATGACGTGGCGTCGGTCTCCAAGCAGTTGTTCAACTGGACGGACACCTATGTCATCGACGTGCCCGACCCGGCCAACGCCATACTCGCGCTGATGATCGTGCTCGCCATCGACGCGGAGAAGTGTTCACGGGATTAGGAAGCGCTTGAGAATCGCGCTCTGGCGCTCAACAGCGGTTGGGGGGCGGAAACACGCGCCGCGGCTCGGGCGCAGTCCTGCGTGTTTTCGATGGTGCAAACGGCGTCATGCCGTTCCAGAATCCTCCGGTAGAGAACCAGCCCGCTGCCGCCAGCGCGGCGGTTTGGCAAACTTTCCGCTCGATAAAGCGCTTCAAAGAGGTGGGGAATGGCGTCCTCGCAGATACGCGCGCCGGCATTTTCCACCGTCAGGATCGGGCGGTTCTTCAGCATGCCGCACCACACCCGGATCTTGGCGCCTCTGGAGGGAATACAGGGAGGCGTTGGTAATCAAGTTTCCCACGGCCTTATTCAACAGGAATGCGCTGCCGGACACGATGACCTGGCATCAGTCGGGACGAAAGGCGTTGAGACCGCTGCAGCAGGTCACGGTCCACGGCCAGTCGCCGCTGGGCCATTCTGTTCAGCCACCGCTCCAACTTTCCGATTTCATCCTGGCGATGTTCACCGCATTCTCAATCAAAATCCAGATCCGCCATCTTTCCTCCAATGCTGCTGAGGAGGACGATCGGCCAAGTAATACAGCATAGACCCGGGCGCAGAGGAGGGAGAATGCCAGCAGCCGTGGGGCGGTCTGGCCTCTGGCCCAATGCCCGTACCGCCAGGTTTTTCGCTTCTACCCGCGGCGTGACGTAGAAGATGCAGCGTTCCTCTTGATCTGCGAAGGACACTTCGGCGGTGATGGTGGCCTGTTCGGACATGATGACGGTCCCTGCGTCGTCCGTCTGCGCTGAGTCCGTGGTGTAGGTGATAGTGGGATCGCGGCTTGCGACCGTAAGTGTGGCTGAGCTTTCGCCATGTGGCATTTGAACGGTGGGCGGGACGTCGGTATCGGCAAGCTGGCCGTTCACCCCGATCAGCATGGCGCTTGCCTCAGAGGAGCGGATGAATTCGTCCAGCAGAGGGCCGGAGGCGGCCAACACAACGCTGGCCAGCCTTTCTACGAGCGCGTCACCTGCCGTGTCAGCTCGTCATTGACGACAACGGTATAGGTGCTGGGCGTGACCCATGCAATGAGCGCAAAGGTGACGCTCCTTGCGCAGAACAGAATCAGTACGGCCATGAAAAAGATGCGGTTCGTCAGGCAGTGCGATCCTTTCCTCAAAAGCCCTTTTGTTAAAAGAAAAAAATGTTGGAAAACCTATTGACATCTGCTCGGGAAAGGAGTATAATATTATTCGTCGGTTGGGGAAACCCGGTTGACAGTGCCGAATTGTGTAATGGTAGCACCTACGACTCTGACTCGTATTGTCTAGGTTCGAATCCTAGTTCGGCAGCCATGCCTCCATGGTCAAGCGGTTAAGACGTCGCCCTCTCACGGCGAAAACTGGGGTTCGAGTCCCCATGGAGGTGCCAGATTCCCTACCAGGATTTGATACAATCCCGGTAGGGTCTTTTTTTACCCCACCGGGGCCGAAAGCCCCTGATACAAGGGCTTTCCCGGGGAATTTCGCCAAATGGTAGGCTTCTCAGGGCGCTTTCTGGCACAAAAAAATCGGCGCAGACGGCTTCAGTAGTCGTTTGCGCCGATTTCTTTTTACCCCACCTGCGATTTTCGCCAAAAGGTTCAAACAATTTGGCGTAATTCGGATTTTCGCCAAATCGTTTACTTGGAAGGCACTGCTATCTCCATTCCGTTCTTGAAGTTGAAAACCACGCCGCCGTCCGCCGTTATGGTGGCCTTCTCAACTACCGCGTTCCAGAGCTGAGGCGTGAAGTCGTTTACCGGCGCTGTAGTCTGTTTCAGGCTTTTCAGGAAGCGGGCCATGGCACTGCGCTGCATTTTGCGCTTCTCGCACTCTGCCTCCATGCCCTTCAGCTGATTTTCCAGGTCCTCATACCGCTTGGCCAGTTGTCGGTATTCGCGCTCATAAATATTCGAGTCGATCTCGCCACGCGCGTTACGGTCGACGAGTGCCCGGATGTTCTGCGAGATGCCTGCCATCTCATCGCGCAATCGGGTGGTTGTCTCCTTCTGGTCACCCATCTCTGTCAGGTGCGCCATCAGCGCCTTGGTGTCCTCGACGATGAAATTCTTTCCTTTTAGCAGCTCATTGAAGGCCGAGAGGAACTTCTGCCGGATCATCTCTTCGGTCAGGTGTGGCGTATCGCACTTTTCCCTTCCCTTGAATTTGCCGTTGCACTGCCAGATGACGCGGCGGTATTGATCCGTGGAGTGCCACACCTTGCTGCCGTAGAGTCCGCCGCAGCAGCCGCACACGAGCTTTCCCGCAAAGCAGCTCGTGCCGCGGTGTGCTCTGCCGGTTTGCTTCCTTCTCTCCAGTTCCTCCTGCACCAGATCGAACACCTCCGGTTCCACAATGGCCGGATGGCTGTTTTCGACGTAGTAGGATTTCCCACACTTTGTGCAGTGCAGCATTCCGCTGAAAGCGCCTCTCCGGCCACCCGTAGCGGCGTGCGTTTCTCGCTGGAGGTCCATCCGATCCTGAACATGCTGAAACGTCTCGCGGTCAACAATCGGCGCATGATGATCCTGCA
>DVJL01000040.1 GCA_018716805.1 Candidatus Faecivicinus avistercoris
AATCCTCGCGGACGCGAAGCAGCGCTATCTCGACGGCGACCTTCCCGCCGACCAGCTCATCGCCGAGCTCGAACGCCGCTACGTCATGCGCGAGCGGGAGGCGGGCTGAAGCGCGGATCGCAGGTGAAGGAACGGCTTCAATAGGATTGGAACCTCGGGAAAGAGCGCGAGAGGGGGAAACCCTTTCGCGCTTGAATTGTCCTGCAAAAGGGAATTCTGGCAGCGCCGTGCGGGATGATTCCATCCGCCGCGTGGATGCGCTGAGGGCGCGCCTTCGCGGACGTCGCGTCAAAGCCGCCGGCGATCCGTTTGGGCGGCGGCCTTCTGAATTCTGAAGGCCGAAGAGGCTGTCCTGAAGTTTCGGGATTTGACGCCCTCCGCGCTGGTGTGCTATAATTGGAAAAAAGGCGCGCGCCGAGTGCGCGCGAACCTGCGAGGAGGGAGGGCCATGCGCTGGCTCATCTCGCCCGGCGCGATGCGTGGGGCGGAGGAAAAGTGGTTCCGCGAGAGCGGCGTGCCGTCGATTGCGGTCATGGAGCGCGCGGCGCAGGCGTTGGCCGATGCGATTTCCGGCGAACTGCCCGAGGGTGCGGCGGTGTACTTTGCCTGCGGAACCGGCGGCAACGGCGGCGACGGCACGGCGTGCGCGCGGCTGCTGTGCGGCCGGTATCGCTGCACAATCGTCCAGCCGAGGGCGCCCAGACATCCCGACGCGGTGGCAAACCTTGCCCGGGCGCGCGCCTGCGGCATTCCAGTGTACGAGCATGCCGGCGATCTGCCGCGCCCGGACGCGTGGATGGACGCGCTGTTCGGCACGGGGCTGTCCCGTGCGCCGTCCGGCGCGGAAGCCGGGCTGATCGAGCGGATCAACGCCGACCGCGCGGCGTCGGGTGTGCGCGTCTATTCGGCAGACATCCCGTCGGGGCTGAACGGCCGCACGGGACAGGCGTTCTCGCCCTGCGTGCGCGCCGATCGGACGATCACCTTTCAGTATCTCAAGACCGGGCTGGCGCTCGGCGATGGGCTCGACGCGGCCGGCGAGGCCGGCGTGGCGGACGTCGGCTTTCCCGCCTTTCCGGAGGACGTCTTCGATGCGAAACTGCTCGATGCCGGCGACGTCGCGCGCCTGCTTCCGCCGCGGCTGCGCAACATCCACAAGGGCCAGTGCGGTCATCTGCTGATCGTCGCAGGCTCGCTCGGCATGGCCGGCGCGGCGGCGATGTGTGCGCTCGCGGCGCTGCGGTCGGGCGCGGGGCTGGTCACAGTCGCATGTCCGGCGTCCATCGTTCCCGTGCTGCAAACCCTTGCGCCGCAGGCGATGTGCGTGCCGCTTGAGGAGTGCAGCGGCGCGATCGCCGCGAGTGCGGTGCCCGCGCTTCGAGAAGCGCTGCGCGGGAAGAATGCCGCCGTCGTCGGCTGCGGGCTTTCCCGCCGTGCCGCGCCGGAGGCCGTTCGCGCCGTGCTCGAGTCCGGAGTGCCCGCCGTGGTGGACGCCGACGCGCTCAATTTGCTGTCCGGCCAGCCGGAACTGCTCGGCCTGCTCCGCCCACACCATGTGCTGACCCCGCATCCCGGCGAGGCGAGGCGGCTGCTTCGCGCCGCTGCCATGGCGGAAGGCGGCGCCTTTGCCGGAAGGCAGGAGAATTGTGGGAGCGGAACTGTGGGCGATTCCGCGCGAGCGGTGCGGCGGGAGGACGGCGAAATACGGGAGAGCAGCGAATCTCTCGGAATGGCGGTTAACCGGCAGAGGGAGGATGCGCTGGATGAACTGTTGGCCGATCCCATCGCGGCCGCGCGGGCGCTGAATGACCTCGGGGCGACAGTGCTGTTCAAGGGAGCTGCGTGCACGATCTGCGGCGCGGCGGTCGGTTCAGAGGGTACGGATCAGGCTTCGCGCAGATGTGCGGATGGAGAATGCCGGGATGACGGCGGAAGGGAACGGCCTGATTTGCCCGACGTCGACCGGAGGGAGGTCTACGTCAGCGCGTCCGGCGGCTGTGGCATGGCGCGCGGCGGAAGCGGCGACATCCTGTCCGGCATCATGGGTGCGCTGCTGGCCGAGCGCTCCGATCGCTCGCCGGCCCAAAGCGCCGCACTCGCCAGCGAACTGCACGGCCTGGCGGGCGAGCGCGCCCAGGCACGCTATGGCACGAGAGCGATGAACGCGCGCGACATCCTGGAATTCCTGTCTGAAGCCTTTCCCGGATGAGAAAGTGCGGATTGCGCTTGCGGCAGGGCGACGAACGCGCGTGACATTCTGGAATTCCTGCCTGAAGCCTTTCCCGGATGAGGAAGTGCGGATTGCGCTTGCGGCAGGGCGACGAACGCGTGCGACATTCTGGAATTCCTGTCCGAAGCCTTTCCCGGATGAGGAAGTGCGGATTGCGCCTGCGGCAGGGCGACGAACGCGCGTGACATCCTAAAATTCCTGCCCGAAGCCCTTCCCGGATGACGAATTGCTCGGCTTGGCAAACGGAGGTGAACCCTTGATTTGCGCACAGATGCCGGATATCGCGGCGGTTCCGCGCCGGCTTCGCGTACAGATTCGGGAACTTCTGCCCGAGGGCGCTTCGTTGCGGCGGGCGAAAGACGGTTGGCTGTTTTCGAGCGACGCGCTCTTTCGGCTGGCGCAGGCTGCGCCAGATGCGATTTCGCCGTCTGCGCGGCGCGCGGGGGGAGGCGCGATCAGCCCGGCGGGCTCCTCTGAAGGAAGAATGGGCCCCCATTCATGCGGTGCCTTGGTTCAATCGCCGGACGCGGCCAAAGCGGCAGCTTGTCCGCAAGTTTTGCAGACAGATGCAGATGGCGCGGGACCTTCTCTTTACTCGATGGATTTGGGGAGTGCGAGGCGCTCTCCTCGCCCGACGGACGGCGCGAGGTTTTCGCTTCATTCAATGGAATCGGATGGCGCGAGGCGCTCTCCTCATCTGGCGGATGGGGACGGCGCAGGGCGCTCATCTTGTTCGGCGGATGGGGACGGCGCAGGGCGCTTACCTCGTTTGGCAGGCGCAGGCGATGCGTTCTGCCCGGCGCCTTCGGACGGCCGTTCGCATTCCCTTGCCGGGGAGGGCGCTCTGTCCACCGGGCAGAGCTTCGATGTGCTGTCCGCGGCGATCGCCCGGGCGGGATTCCAAAGCGCCGCCTTTGCCGGGATGCTGCTGATGCGCCCCGGAGCGGAATGGGTGGCCGCGTTCGAGCGCGCCCATGCCCGGCCGCCCGACTTCTTCGCCGCCTCGATGGCGCGCTTCTGCGGAGCGCTGCCCCGCGCGGGGGCGTTGGAGCTGTTCGCCGACGGCCTTCGGCTGATCGAATCCGGCGATGCCAACGAGCGCCGCGCATATCTCGTTCGCGCCCGGCAGTTTGCCGCGGTGTCGCTGCGCACAGGCGGCGGGGGCGGCTATGGCGTCGCCCTGCTGGCTGGCTGCATTCGCGCGCTGCTGGACGGCGCGCGCCCGCAAGACCATCAATGAAAGGGGTTTTCTCTATGAAACTGAAATGGTATGGACATTCCTGCTTCGGCCTGACGTTTGCCAACGGAACGGCGGTGGTGACCGATCCGTTCGACGAGACCGTCGGCTATCCGCTGTGCGCGGCGCGCGCGGACATCGCGCTGCTCAGCCACGACCACTTCGACCACAACCACGTCCAGTCGCTGGCCGGCAATCCGCAGGTCATCCGAACGCCCGGCGTCCACGAGGCGGGCGGACTGCGCATCACCGGCACGCCGACGTTCCACGACCCCGAGGGCGGCAAGCTGCGCGGCCCGAACGTCATCTTCTCCATCGAGGGCGACGGCCTGCGCATCGTCCACATGGGCGACATCGGCCACATCCCGACCGACGGGCAGTATGCCGCCATCGAGGGCGCGGATGTGATGCTGATCCCCATCGGCGGCACCTACACCGTCACCACGCCGCAGGCGGTGGAGATCATTCGCCGCGCGAAGCCGCGCATGGCCGTCGCGATGCACTTCAGCAACGACCTGTGCAAGATGCCGATCGCCGATGCGAGCGAGTTCATCCGGCTGACCGGCGCGGTCGAAATGCCCGGCGAGATCGAAATCGCGCCCGGCGCGGATCTGCCCGCGGCGATCGTGATGCGCTACGAGGCGTGAACTTTTCCGTCCCGGCTCCGAAAGGATGCCGGGATTTTACGCAGATGGGATTGACGGGCGCTTCTGGATGTGGTATATTTATATCGTGAAGTGCGAAATATACCACAATAGGAGGCGTGTTCCATGAAAAGACAGAGGCTGTACGGATTGACGGGGCTGCTATCGCTGCTGGGCTTCATCGGCGTGTTCAGCGCGGAGCGGGCGTTTCTCGCGTTCTTTGCGTTTGCCGTCGACTTTGAATACTTCTTCATCCCGTCGGACGAGATGGCGGAGGCGTGCGCGAACCGGGCGGCGGCGCTTGGCTTTCACTTCGGTATGCTGGCCACGGCGGCTGCGGGACTGCTGGGGTTCTTCGCGGGCGGGCAGGCGCCGCGCGAGGCGCTGCTGACCGGCTTTTCGGTCGGATGGGCGTGCGCCGCGGCCGTGCACGCGCTGGCGACGGCGTGGTTTGGCATTCGGGAGAGATGGGGGCTTTCGAGTGATTCGGAATCGGATTAAGGAATACCGCGCGCGGTTCGACATGCGGCAGGAAGATCTCGCCCAGCGGGTCGGCGTGCGGCGGGAGACGATCGGCAATCTGGAGAAGGGGCGGTACAATCCGTCGCTGGTGCTGGCGTGGCGGATCGCCGAGGTGTTCGGCGCGGCGATCGAGGATGTGTTTACCGTCGAGGAAAGGGAGGAGTGAGTGCATTTCGCGTTCGGAAGGAGCCGGAGCCGAGTCACTCCAAGGCAGGGGGATGCCGGCAAAAACGGGCGCCGTTCAAATGTGAACGGCGCCCGTTTCAGACAGCCTCAGCTCGCGAGCATGTCGCGGTTGGGCTTGTAGGTGGAGACGATTTCGGTCAGCAGTTTGATTACGCGCAGATCGTCGTCGGCCGATGCGGCTTCGCGCAACACGTCGAGCTGGCGCTCGAAGGCGTCCTCCTCGATCGGGATCGGCGGCGCGACGAAGATCTTGTTGTGCGCGGTGCGGGTCATGAAGTCGCGCTCGGAATCCATCATCAGTTCCTCGTAGAGCTTTTCGCCGGGGCGCAGGCCGATGATCTTGATCTCGATGTCGACGCCCGGCTCGTAGCCGTAGAAGCGGATCAGCTGCTCGGCCAGATCCTTGATGCGCACGGGCTCGCCCATGTCCAATACGTAAATCGCGCCGGACTGCGCCAGACCGCCGGCCTGCAGCACCAGCTGCGCGGCCTCGGGAATGGTCATGAAGTAGCGCGTGATGTCCGGGTGCGTCAGCGTCACCGGCCCGCCGCGGCGAATCTGCGCTTCAAACAGCGGGATGATGCTGCCGTGGGAGCCGAGCACATTGCCGAAGCGCACGGCCATGCAGCGCATCTGGCTGTGGCGCGCGCAGGACTGCATCAGCATTTCGGTGATGCGCTTGGTCGCGCCCATGACGTTGGTGGGGTTGACGGCCTTGTCCGTGGAGATCTGGACGAAGCGCTCCACGCCGTGCTCGTCGGCGGAGCGCAGCAGGTTGCGCGTGCCGAACACGTTGTTCTTGACCGCCTCGGAAGGGTTGAGCTCCATCAGCGGCACGTGCTTGTGCGCGGCGGCGTGGAACACGACCTGCGGTCGGTGCGCCTCGAACACGTCGTCCAGGCGCTTTTTGTCGCGGATGGAGCCGATCAGCACCGTCACCGGGCAGTCCGCGCCGTACTTCTGCTGAAGTTCGCATTCCAATTCGTAGACGCCGTTTTCATAGACGTCGAACAGGATCAGCTCCTTCGGATGGAAGCGCATGATCTGGCGGCTGATCTCGGAGCCGATGCTTCCGCCGCCGCCGGTGACCATGACGGTCTTGTCCGCCAGATAGCCGCGGATCATCTCCATGTCCAGCTCGACCTCGTCGCGCGAGAGGAAGTCCGAGGTGTTCAGCTCGCGAAACGCCGCGCCGGCCGGGCGCTCGAGTTCGCCGGGATCGGAGAGGATGCGCGTGCGGCAGCGCGTGCCCTTGCAGATAGAGACGATTTCCGCCAGCCGCTCGCCCTTCGTGCCGGGCACGGCGACGATGATTTCGTCGATCTCCCTGGACTTGACGATTTCCGGCACTTCGTCGATCGTGCCGCAGACGGGAATGCCGGCGATGCGCATTTTGCGCTTGAGGGGATCGTCGTCGGCAAACGCCACGGGCTGGCCGAACTTTTCGCGGTTCTGCTGGCAGATGCGCGCGGCATAGACGCCGCCTTCGCCCGCGCCGACGATCAGAATCCGGTCGGAGTTTTCGCCGCTGTTGCGCGCGCGGAAGAATTCGCGCAGCAGCTTGTAGGCAAATCGCGCCGCGCTGACCAGCAGCATCATGCACATGCCGGTCATTACCAGCACGGGGCGCGAGACGTACCACGGCACAATGCGGTTGAGCAAGAGCGTCGCGCCCGCGGCCAGCGCGTAGACCAGCGCAAGGCGCATGATCTCCGCCGCGCCGGCATAGCGCCAGATCATGTCGTAGACGCCGCCGATGATGCTGACCGCCGCGTAGACGGCGATGATCTCCGGCAGGAGGCCCATCAGCCGGCCGTACATCGACGCCGACACGGCGCCTTCATAGCGCATTGCAATGGCCAGCTGGAGAGAAAAACAGACGAACAGCATGTCCAGCAGAAACAGCAGCAGCCGCCGCACCCACTTGCCCGTTCGTCCATAGAAGAATTGTTTCATCCGTTCAACCTCCGGCGCGCAAGGCCGCGCTTTTTGCCGTCCGTATCCCAATAAAGGCGACCGACGCACCTCGCGGGCATTTTAATCTAATTCTATTATACGCCGTTTCATGAAATTGTCAATGCGCTGCGGATGAAGCCTGCCGCGCTGCGGAGGAAGAATGTTGCACAGAAACATGCCGGAATGTAAGAATTTGTCACATTTGCCTGTGGCATCTGGACGACAGTTATGATATAATAAGGTTGAGTTACGATACATTCCGGGGCGGTGGGCATGAAGCGGGTTCGGCGCACGGCTTCCGATCGTTGCGTGACGCAAGATATGGCGCTCGCGCTCATTTGCGTGCGCGCCCAAAGGAGAGATTCCCATGTTTGATTCCAACAAGGTCTTTCTGGGCATCGCGCCGATTGGTTGGTGCAACGATGACATGCCCGAGCTGGGCGGCGAAAACACCTTTCGCCAGACCGTCAGCGAGATGGCGCTGGCAGGCTTCACCGGCTGCGAGATCGGAAACAAGTACCCGACCGACCCCGCCGAGCTCAAGCGCGAGCTCGACCTGCGCGGCATGCGCATCGCGTCGCGGTGGTTCTCCTCGTTCCTGCTGACGCAGCCCATCGAGCAGGTCGAGGCCGACTTTGCGCGCGAACTGGACTTTCTGCAGGCCGTTGGCGCGAACCGCATCAACGTCTCCGAGCAGAGTTATTCCATTCAGGGGCAGATGGGCACGCCCGTGCTCGCCGATGCCCGGCATGTGATGGATGACGCCGAGTGGGACCGCCTGTGCGCGGGATTGAACCGCCTGGGCGCGATCGCGTCCGCGCGCGGCTTCAAGCTGTGCTACCATCACCACATGGGCACCGTCGTGCAGACCGCGGCGGAGACCGACCGCCTGCTCGCGAGCACCGACGCGGACAAGGTGTTCCTCTGCTACGATACCGGCCACTTCACCTTCGCCGGCGAGGATCCGCTGGCGGTGTTGAAGAAGTACGTCAGCCGCGTCGGCCACGTCCACCTCAAGGACATGCGCGCGGACGTGGTGGCCCGCGTCGCGCCGGAGAAGATGAGCTTCTTGCAGGCGGTGCGCGCGGGCGCGTTCACCGTGCCGGGCGACGGCTGCGTGGACTTCGATCCGATCTTCCAACTGCTCAGCGGCGCAGGCTACGAGGGATGGCTGCTGGTTGAGGCCGAGCAGGATCCGGCAAAGGCCAATCCGCTCGAGTACGCCATGAAGGCGCGCGCCTACATCCGCGAGCACACGGGGCTGTGATTGTCCGCCTTGCCGGAGCGGATGGGCTTCGGCACGGTCGTGGGGAATGGAAATTTGCCCCGATCCGCTTTTTCGGGCGCAGGGCAAGCCGAAAGTTTTTCATTTTGACGCTCTTCAAGGAGGTTGAAATTGCATGTACTTTGACAAGGAAGTCGCGCGCGGATACAATCCGTACCTGATGATGGGCAAGTGCGATCACGAGACGGGCATGGACGTCGGCCTGCTCGTGCTGGAGCCCGGCGACGAATATTCGTTCGACGAGCCGGAAAAGGAGGTCGCGCTCGACCTGCTCGAAGGAGAGGCCGCATTTGTGTGGGACGGACAGACCGCCGAGGTCAGCCGCGCGGACTGCTTCCATCAGGACGCATACTGCCTGCACGTCTGCCGCGGCACGAAGGTTTCGATTCGCGCGAAGTCTCACGCCGAGGTCTACGTCCAGATGACCGACAACGACCGCGCGTTTGACGCACGCCTGTACGCTCCGGCCGGCGCCAAGGTGCCGTGCGCCGCGGAGATCATGGTTCAGCACGCCGGCGACAAGGGCGAGCTGATGGGCTGCATGCGCCGCGAGATCAAGACGTTCTTCGACTATGAATCCGCGCCGTATTCCAACATGGTGCTGGGCGAGGTGCTCAACTTCCCCGGCAAGTGGTCGAGCTATCCGCCGCACCACCATCCGCAGCCGGAGGTCTACTTCTACCGCTTCGACCACCCGCAGGGGTTCGGCGCGGGCTTTGGCAACGGCGGCATTTACGCGACGCACCACAACGGCCTGAGCGTCATCAACCACGGCTTCCACTCCCAGACCGCCGCGCCGGGCTACGCGATGTGCTACATGTGGGGCATCCGGCACCTGCCGGACGATCCGTGGCGCAAGACCCGCATCGATGATCCGGAGCACGAGTGGCTGTGGAAGGCCGACGCCAATGAACACATCTTTCACATGGAGGGCGAAGCATGAAGACGATCCGACTGACCATGGCGCAGGCGCTGGTGCGCTTTCTTGAAAACCAGTATGTCGCCTACGACGGGATTGAAATTCCGTTCGTGCGCGGCGTGTTCATGCTGCCCGGCCACGGCAACGTCGTCGGCCTCGGGCAGGCGCTCTTGCAGGAGGCGCACCGCCTCGAAATCTATCAGGGCAAGAACGAGCAGGGCCAGGCGCACGTCGCCGTTGCGTTCGCCAAGCACATGAAGCGCAAGCAGATCATGGCGGTGACGTCGTCGGTCGGCCCCGGCGCGGCGAACATGGTCACCGCCGCCGCAACCGCCACGGCGAACAACATCCCCGTGCTGATCCTGCCCGGCGACGTCTACGCCTGCCGCCAGCCCGACCCGGTGCTGCAGCAGATCGAGCAGATGCACGATTTGTCCCTCTCCACCAACGACGCCTTCCGCCCCGTCTGCCGCTACTGGGACCGCATCGTGCGCCCCGAGCAGCTGATGAGCGCGATGATCAGCGCCTTCCGCGTGCTGACCGACCCGGCGAACACCGGCGCGGTGTGCATCGCGCTGCCGCAGGACGTCGAGGGCGAGGCGTATGACTATCCCGAGTCGTTCTTTGCAAAGCGCGTCTGGACGATCGAGCGCCGCCCGGCCACCGAGACCGCCATCGCGCAGGCAGCGCAGGCCATCCGCGCGTCGAAGAAGCCGATGCTCATCTGCGGCGGCGGCGTGCGCTATTCCGAGGCGCACGAGGCGTTTTGCGCGTTCGCCGAGAAGTACGGCATTCCGTTTGGCGAGACGCAGGCCGGCAAGAGCGCGGTCGTCTGGGACCACCCGCTCAACCTGGGCGGCGTGGGCGTGACGGGCTGCTCCGCCGCGAACGACATTGCCCGCGAGGCCGACTGCATCATCGGCGTCGGCACGCGGTATACCGACTTCACCACGTCGTCCAAGTGGCTGTTCCGGGAGGACGCGAAGTTCGTCAATATCAACGTCTCCGAATTCCAGGCGCACAAGCTGGACGCCGTGGCGGTCGTCGCCGATGCGCGCGACGCGCTGGAGAAGCTGTCGAAAGCGCTCGAGGGCTACAGGACCGCGTATTGCGGCGAGATCGAAGCCGCCGTCTCCCGCTGGAACCGCGAGTACGGCCGGCTGGCCAGCATCTCCTTTGGCGAAGGCTACGTCCCCGAGATCAACGACGCCAACGCCCAGTCGGCCTTCCGCTATGCAAAGGACGTAAACGCCCAGCTGACCCAGACCACGGCGCTGGCGGCCATCAACCGCCTGATCGACGCTGGGGACTCCGTCATCGGCGCGTCCGGCTCGCTGCCGGGCTGCATGCAGCGCATGTGGCGCGCGCGCAGCCAGGATACCTACAACATGGAATACGGCTATTCCTGCATGGGCTATGAGATCTCCGGCGCGCTGGGCGTGAAGCTCGCCATCGGCGACGGCCACGAGGTCTATGCCATGGTCGGCGACGGCAGCTTCATCATGCTGCACTCCGAGCTGCTCACCGCCGTGCAGGAGCACAAGAAGATCAACATCTGCGTGTTCGACAACGCCAGCTTCGGCTGCATCAACAACCTGCAGGTCGGCCAGGGCAACCAGAGCCTGTGCACCGAGCTGCGCTACCGCAACCCGGAGACCGGGCGGCACGACGGCAGCTTCATCTCGGTCGACTTCGCCGCCATCGGCCGCGCGTACGGCGCGCAGGCGTACACCATCCGCACGCTCGACGAGCTGGAGAAGGCGATGGAGGAGGCAAAGTCCATCCACGACCGCCCCGTCGTGTTCGACATGAAGGTGCTGCCCAAGTCGATGACCGACGGTTACGGCTCGTGGTGGCGCGTCGGCTCCGTCGAAACCGGCGGAACGGAGGCCAACCGCGCGGCATGGCAGAACCACATGGAGCACGTCTGCGACGCGCGGAAGTACTGATCCAAAATTCGCGGGGCGGCCCGCGGCGCGCGGGCGCCCCGAATCAGGAGGAGAATTCCCATGAGCAAGAAGCTGAAAATCGGCATCATCGGCGCCGGACGCATCGGCAAGTTGCATGCCAACAACCTGGTCAACCGCGTTCCGGACGCGGAGCTGGTCGCCGTGTCGGACGTCTATGCGCCCGCGGCGAAGGAGTTGGCCGAAAAGCTGAACATCCCCAAGTGGTACGACGACTACCGCAGGATCCTCGAGGACAGGGACATCGACGCGGTGTTCATCTGCTCGTCGACGGACACGCACTCGCCGATCTCCATCGAGGCGGCGCGCGCCGGCAAGCACATCTTCTGCGAAAAGCCGATCGACCACGATTTGGACAAGATCAAGGTCGTGCTCGACGAGGTCGAGCGCGCGGGCGTGAAGTATCAGGTTGGCTTCAACCGCCGGTTTGACCGCAACTTCAAGCATGTGCACGAAGTCGTTCAGAACGGCGGCATTGGCGACGTGCAGATCGTCAAGGTCACCTCGCGCGACCCGGAGGCTCCGCCGCTGTCCTACGTCAAGGTGTCCGGCGGCATCTTCGTCGACATGACGATCCACGATTTCGACATGGTCCGCTACCTGTCCGGCAGCGAGGTCACCGAAGTCAGTGCCGTCGGCGCGTGCCTGGTCAACCCCGAGATCGGCGAGGCCGGCGATGTGGACACCTGCATCATCACGCTGCGGTTCGCCAACGGCGCGCTCGGCGTGATCGACAACAGCCGCCAGGCCGTCTATGGCTACGACCAGCGCATCGAGGTGTTCGGCTCCAAGGGCTGCATCACCGCCGACAACGAGACGCCGAACAACACCACCCTCTACACCGCCGACGGCGTGACGAAGGAGACGCCGCTGTGGTTCTTCCTCGAGCGCTACAACGATGCGTTTATCGCCGAGGAGAACGCGTTTGTCGACGCCTGCCTGAACGACCGTCCCACCGCGGTGGGCGCGTTCGACGGCCTGCAGCCGGTGCGCATCGCCATCGCGGCGAAGGAATCGTGCGAAAAGGGCGGCGTGCCGGTGAAGGTGGCGCGCTGACGCGGGTGGAGTTGCCTTCCCGCATTTTTCGATTCTGCTGACAATGAGGAGGCGTGCAAATTGAACGCACAAACCAAGCGCGAACTGAAGAAGTTCGCGGCGGAAATCCGAATCACGCTGCTCGAGGAGCTGAAGGCGCGCGGCTTCGGCCACATCGGCGGCTCGCTGAGCGTGTGCGACGTGCTGGCGGTGCTGTACGGCTCGGTCATGCGCTATCGCCCCGAGGAGCCGAACTGGCCGGACCGCGACAAGCTGGTCTGCTCGAAGGGCCACGCCGGCCCGGCGGTCTACGCCACGCTGGCGCTGAAGGGCTTTTTCCCGAAGGAGAAGCTCGCGACGCTCAACCGCACCGGCACGATGCTGCCCAGCCACTGCGACAAGAACAAGACCCCCGGCATCGACTGCACCACCGGTTCGCTCGGACAGGGCACCTCGCAGGCCGTCGGCATGGCGCTGGGCGACCGGCTGAAGGGCCGGCCGTCGCGCACATTCCTGATCGTCGGCGACGGCGAGCTGGACGAGGGCCAGTGCTGGGAGGCGGCGATGTTTACCGCGGCCAAGAAGGTCAACAACCTGGTCTGGATCGTGGACGACAACAAAAAGCAGCTCGACGGCCCGACCGCCGAGATCCTGCCGGTGTTTGACCTGCGGGCGAAGTTCGAGGCGTTTGGCTTCGACGCAGTGCGCGTCGCGGGCAACGACGTCGAGGCGCTGTACGGCGCGCTGACGCGTCCATCGGACAAGCCGCTCGCCGTCATCATGGACAACGTCAAGGGCAGCGGCGTCAAGGCCGTGGAGGAGACGGCTTCCAACCACTCCATGACCGTCGGCCCCGAGGTCTGGGACAGCTACATCGCGTCGGTCAAGGCCGATCTGGAGGCCATCGAAAAGGAGGGTGTCGAAGCATGAAAGTGATCTACAACGGCAAGCCGGACGTCAAGGCGTTCAAGGACGTCCTCGGCACCCGAATCCCCGAAATGCTCGACGCCGACCCGGATCTGATCTATCTCGACGCCGACCTGATGAGCTGCATCGGCACCGCGAAGTACGCCAAGGCGCATCCCGACCGCGCGATCAACTGCGGCATCGCCGAGGCCAACATGGCGGGCATCGCCGCAGGTCTTTCCGCGGCGGGCTTCAAGCCGATCTGCCACACGTTCGGGCCGTTCGCGTCCCGCCGCTGCTTCGATCAGGTGTTCCTGTCGGCCGGCTACGCGAAGAACGACCTGACCATGATCGGCACCGACCCGGGCGTCTGCGCGGCCTACAACGGTGGCACGCACATGCCGTTTGAGGACATGGCGCTCTACCGCGCCATCCCCGGCGCGACCGTCATCGACGTGACCGACACGGCCATGCTCGAGGACATCCTGCCCAAGGTCGTGGCGCGCCAGGGCGTGAAGTACATGCGCATCAACCGCAAGGCGAACGACTTGGTCTACGAGGCCGGCTCGGAGTTTGAGATCGGCAAGGGCGTCGTGCTGCGCGAGGGCGGCGACTGCGCGATCATCGCGTGCGGTTTCATGGTCGGGCGCGCGCTCAAGGCGGCGGAGATGCTGGCTGAAAAGGGCATTTCGGCCACCGTGGTCGACATGTTCACCGTCAAGCCGCTGGACGAAGCGCTCGTCGTCGAACTGGCCGAAAAGACCGGCTGCATCGTCACCGCCGAGAACCACAACCGCATCGGCGGCCTGTATTCGGCCGTCTGCGACTGTCTGGCGGCCAACCGGCCCGTGCCGGTCGGCTGCGTCGCCGTCGAGGATGCGTTTGGCGAGGTCGGCCCCGCGGACGAGCTGGCCGAGCGCTTCGGCCTGACCGCCGGGCACATCGCCGCCGAGGTCGAAAAGACCGTCGCGCGGAAGTAATCTGTTTTCAGGCCGCCCGCGCGCAGGCTTCGCCGGGCGGCAGACTGGAGGATAGAGGAGGAATTTCACCATGAGCAAGAAGATTCGAGTGGGCGTCGCGGGTTACGGCACGATTGGACAGCGCCTGGCGGACGGCGTCGCACTTCAGGGCGATATGGAACTGGTGGGCATTGCGGATCTGGCACCGACGCTCTCGATCCGCGCGCTGGCGGAGAACGACATGATCGGCGCGAACGGCGTCAAGTACAACCTCTATCTGGTCGACGGCGCGGACAAGGCGGCGTTCGACGCGCAGGGCATCCCGGTGGCCGGCACGTTTGAGGATCTCATCAAGAGTGTGGACATCATGCTCGACAGCGCGCCCGGCGGCGTCGGCGCGAAGAACAAGGTGCTCTACGAGAAGCTCGGCGTGAAGGCGATCTTCCAGGGCGGCGAGAAGAACTCCGTTGCGGACGTGTTCTTCCACGGCTATGCGAACTACGAAAAGGGCCTGGGCGCGAACTATCTGAAGCTGACCAGCTGCAACACCACCGGCCTGATCCGCACCGTCGATGCGCTCGACCGCGCGTATGGGCTTGAGAAGGTCGCCATTACGATCATCCGCCGCGTGGCCGATCCGGGCGACTACCATCGCGGACTGACCAACGCGCTGCAGATGGAGAAGGCGCCGACGCATCAGGCGGTCGACCTGATGACGATCATGCCGCACGTCAACGCCACGGGCATCCTCGTGCACACGCCGGTGACGCACGGCCACATCATCACCGTGCTGGCCACGGCGAAGGACGGAAAGAAGATCACCAAGGAGATGGCGCTCGAGGTGTTCCAGAAGCATCCGCGCATCCGCGTGGTCACCATTGACGAGGGCTTCAAGGGCAACGCGAGCTTCTTCAAGTACGCGCGCGACCTCGGCCACCGCCGCGGCGACATGTACGAGATCGGCCTCTGGGAGGACAGCATCGTCGAATCCGGCAACGACATCATGTACGCGATCAACATCCCGCAGGAGTCGGTCACGATTCCGGAGACGATCGACGGCATCCGCGCCGCGATGCAGATGCAGCCCACCCGCGAGGAGGGCACCGCCGAGACGAACAAGTATCTGGGCATCGGCAAGTTCAAGAAGTAAGCTTCAGCGAAGGATGGGGCCGCCGCGCCGTGCGGCGGCCCCAGAGTTTGTTTGAAAATGTCGGAAAGCGCATGCCGGCCTATTTTTCAACCATCAGGAGGAGACGAAATGAAGGCTCTGCGAATGACTCTGCCGCTGGGCGCGCTCAGCCGCCACCGGGCGGCGCTCTATGGCATCGCTGCGGTTTTGCTGATGATCTCTCACGCCCCGCTCGATCTGCCCGCGAACGCGATCGGGAGGGTGGCCGGCTGGATGAAGGAAGCCTCCACCTGCGCCGTGGAACTGTTTGTGCTGCTCTCGCCGATGGGGCTGTACCGCTCGCTCAAGAGCGGGCGCAGACTGGCGGCGTTCTATCGCCGGCGGCTGCTGCGCGTCGCGCTGCCTGCATTCATCGTGGCGGCGGTGTTCTATGGTTCCAACGCAGGCAGCGTGAGCGCCTATCTGCTTTCGCTGACGTTCGTCTCCTACTGGTTTGGGCATTCGACCTTCTGGTATGTCGGCTTCATACTGACCATGTATGCACTCTACCCGGCAATCTATGCGCTGCAACGCCGGTCGCCGCGCGCGCTGTGGGCCCTGTTTGTGGGTTCGATTCTGTTCTCGCTGTTTGTGGACCGCGTCTTTTCGGAGCATGCGGCGGTCTACGGTCCGGGCATCGACCGGATTCCGATCTTCCTGCTCGGCTGCATCCTCGCACCGAAGATCGAGCGAAACGACCGCGTGCCGGCGTGGATCTGTGCCCTTGCGCTGGTTGTCTACATTCCCGTGTGGAGCTATACCATGGCGCTGGGGCACCTTCGCAGCTACTGGCTGCTGGCGATGAGCAACTTTCTGCTCATCCTCGGGCTGCTTCCGCTGATGACAGCGCTCTTTGAGTGGCTTGCGCGCGGCGCGTTCCGGCGGTATCTGTACCGGCTGGCGGCGATGGCTGGCGCGGTCTCGCTGGAAATCTACCTGCTGTATACGCGCGTGCTCGACCTGCTTGAGCAGGCGGACGCCTATCAGAGCGGCACGGCCAGCGACGTCAAATGCATCGTCGCCGCGTTTGTGATCACGCCCATCGCCGCCATGGCGCTCAGCGCCTTTTGCAGGGCGATCGAACAGGCGTTTCACGCCACGCGCGCACCGAAGATTGACGCAAAGGGCTGAAGGAAGCGCTTTGCGCACAGCCATCGTGCGGAATGCCCGCGGAGCGAGAGGGGGAAGAGACTGAATGGAAATGAAAGAAGTTCGGGAAACTCAGGGGAAAGGGGATCTGGCGGAACCGGCGCTTCGGTGTCGGGGCGCGGTGGAGCTCCGGATGTACTGCTCGTTTCTGTATTGCGCCTATCGCTATTTCCTGCCCGTGCAGCTGGTTATGGCTGCGCTGTGCGCCGGGGAGCTTGCCGCTCTGCGCGGCGGCGGGCCCTATGGCACCGTGATGATGGCGATCTTCGGCGTTGTCCTCGTGTATTTCATCGCGATGCCGTGCATTTCGTACGGGCGATTCATGCGCGTTTCGCGGGGAAACCGGCAGATCGACGTTGATTTTGGCGAAAAGATCGTCTGGCGCCTGGGGAGCATCGCACAGGAGATCGACTATGCGGACGTCCGGCGAATCGCCTTTGCCAGGCGGGTCTGCGCGATTGTGTTTGGAAAGAACAGGGCCATCCCGATTCCCGCCAACGGATTTGCGCCCGGCGACCGCGCGGCGCTTCGCGAATTTCTCCAATCGAAGTGCCCCAAGGCCCGGGTAACCGGCTGCCGCTGGACGGCTCAGGAGTTGTCCGACTCCACAGCGGCCAGAGAACCTGCCGCCCAGCCCGCAGCGCCAACGGACGGGGGCGATTCGGCCGGGGAGCCGGGAGAACTGTCCGGCGCTTCGGAACTTTCAACCTCGGAGGCGGAGCCGGAATTTGTGTGCAGGTACACGATCAGCCGGAAGCTGTACGTTGAAACCCGCTACCGAATCGGGCGGAGGCAGCGCGGATTGCTGGCGGTTGGGCTGGCGCTCAGTGCATTTGAAACGGCGTGGTTGATTTCCGAGGGTGTCTTTGCCGCGAGCAGTCCCACGCTGGCCGTCCTCTGTCTGATCGCCTGCATGGCGCCCGCGCTGCTTGTAGCGATGGCGCCCCTGTTTCAGTATGAGAGAGTGCGCAGAAATCATGCGGGCAGGATGCAGTCGCAAATTGCCTTTGGCGAGCGAATCCGGTTCGGGGAGGGGCGGATCAAGAGCGAGTTTGAATACGGCGAGGTTGTGCGCCTCTTCTTTGCGAAGCGGTTTTGCGCGCTCACGCTGAAAAACCGGCTTGCGATCATCGTCTCCATGGATGGCTTTGTTCGCGGCGACGGCGTTTCATTTCAGAATTTCATTAAAGCAAAGTGCCCGGGCGCGAAGGTCTGCCGGCGAAACGGCAGGTAGCCGGCGCTTCATGCGGGCGCAGGTTTGGACAAGGAGGGTTTTCCCATGAGATTTGGCATTTACACGCTGGACGATTACGACGTTCGCGGCAAGACGGTGCTCTGCCGCGTGGACATCAATCAGCCGGTTGACCGCGCGACGGGCGCGCTCAAGAGCATCGCGCGCATCACCGCGTGCGCCCCGACGGTGAAGGAGCTGTCCGACAAGGGCGCGAAGGTCGTGCTGCTGGCGCATCAGGGCAGCGACATTGAATACAAGAACTTCTACACCACCGAGCCGCACGCCAAGGTGCTCACCGAGCTGCTCGGCCGCGAGGTGCGGTTTGTCGAGGACGTCTGCGGCCCGACGGCGCGCGCGGCGATCCGGGAGATGAAGGACGGCGAGATCATCCTGCTGGACAACGTCCGCTTCTGCTCCGAGGAACAGACGCTGTTTGAGATGAAGCTGCAGCTCACCCACGAGCAGCAGGCCGAGACGCAGGTCGTGAAGAAGCTCGCGCCGCTGGGCGACCTCTACGTCTGCGACGCCTTTGCCGCCGCGCACCGCGATCAGCCCTCGCTGTGCGGCTTCGAGCAGGTGCTGCCCTCGGCGATGGGAAGGCTGTTCGAGCGGGAATACTGCGTCGTCTCCGAGCTGATGGAGAGCCCGGCGCACCCGTGCGCGTTCGTGCTCGGCGGCTCCAAGATCTCCGATGCGTTCATGATGATGGAGACGGTGCTCAGCTCCGGCGCGGCGGACGTCGTGCTCACGGGCGGTTTGGTCGGCCAGATCCTGCTGGCATCGCAGGGCGTCGAGATCGGCTCCGGCACGCGCGGGTTCATCGAAAAGTCCGGCTACGGCGAGTTCATCGGCAAGGCCATGGGCATCTATGCGCACTACGAGGACAGGATCCTGCTGCCGGTCGATCTGGCGCAGGTCGTGGACGGCGAACGCGTCGAGGCAAAGGTCGGCGAGATTCCCGCGGACTTCGACGCCATCGACATCGGCTCCGAGACCGCCGCGAAGTACGCGAAGGCTATCATGGACGCCAAGACCGTATTCGCCAACGGCCCCGTGGGCGTGTTTGAAAAGCCGTGGGGCGAGGCGGGCACGAAGGCGCTGTTCGAGGCGCTGGCGCGCACCGAGGCGCACACCGTCGTCGGCGGCGGCGACAGCGTGACCGCGGCGGCGAAGTACGGCGTGACCGACCGGCTCGGCTACATCTGCACCGGCGGCGGCGCGCTGATCCGCTTCCTGACCGGCGAGGAACTGCCCGTCGTGCACGCGCTGCGCCATGCGGCGAAGGCGTTCCCGGTCGAGGCTTGAATGGAGGGGCGAACATGAAGCTGGAATTTGGATTCGGCGAGGGCGTGCAGGCCGTCGAGGTGCCCGACCGCAACCTGCTGGGCGTGCTGATGGCCAATGAGGTGCCGAAGGGACTGACCAACGAGGCCGAAGTGGCGCGCGCGCTGGCGCATCCGATCGGCACGCCGCGGCTCGGCGAGATCGTCCATCCCGGCGAGAAGATCGCCATCGTCACCTCGGACATCACGCGCCCCTGCCCGACGTGGCGGATCATGCCCGCGCTGCTGGACGAGCTGTACGCCGCCGGATGCCGCCGTGAGGACATCGCGCTGGTGTTTGCGCTGGGCAGTCACCGCCACCATACGCCGGAGGAGCAGCGGAAGCTCGCCGGCGAGCGCGCGTGGGCGGAGATCCGCTGCGTGGACGGCGATCCGTCCGACTGCGTCCACATGGGCGCGACCAACTGCGGCACGCCGGTGGACATCACCCGCATCGTGGCCGAGGCCGACCGCCGCATCTGCCTGGGCAACATCGAATACCACTATTTCGCCGGCTATTCGGGCGGCGCCAAGGCGATCATGCCCGGCTGCTCGACCCGCGAGGCGATCCAGTCCAACCACCGCATGATGGTGCGCGAGGAAGCGCACGCCGGCAACCTCGATTCCAACCCGCTCCGGCAGGATCTCGAGCAGGCGGCGGCGATCTGCGGCGTGGACTTCATCGTCAACGTCGTGCTCGACGAGCACAAGCAGATCGTCCGCGCCGTCGCCGGCGATCTGGTCGAGGCGCACCGCGAGGGCTGCAAGTTCCTCGACCAGATGTATCTGAAGAAGATCGACAGCCGTGCGGACATCGTGCTGGTCTCGCAGGGCGGCGCGCCGAAGGACCTGAACCTCTACCAGACGCAAAAGGCGCTGGATAACGCCAAGCACGCCGTCAAGCCCGGGGGAACGATCATATTGATCGGTTCCTGCCGCGAGGGGCTGGGCGAGAAGGTCTTTGAACAGTGGATGCTCTCTGCGCCGACGCCCGAGAGCATGATCGAGCGCATCGGGCGCGATTTCCAGCTCGGCGGCCACAAGGCGGCGGCCATCGCGATGGTGCTGAAGAACGCCGAGATCTATCTCGTCAGCGAGCTGGATGACGATTTCGTCGAGAAGATCTTCCTCAAGCCCGCGAAGTCGGCGCAGGATGCGCTCGACCGCGCCTTCGCCCGCCTTGGCCCGGACGCCACCGTGCTGGCCATGCCCTACGGCGGCTCGACCCTCCCTTCGGAAAATGCCGATCGCTGAATCCGGCCTCATCTTTTGTCTCCGGGCGCAGACGAATTGCCGCCGCGCCCGGAGGCATTCAGCGGAGAGTGTCTCGTGTGGATCGCGATTTTATGGCTTTACAAAAATCGATTTTGCTGATTTTTCGATGAAAATTGCAGACGGGCGAGAAGGCGCGCCCGCGTTGATCGAATTTGGATTTGATGGGTCGGGGAAGCGCATATAGGGCGAAGATGACCCAATGAATCCTGACGAGGGATCTGCGCGCCTTCGCTTTCATCGATTGATTCGCTGTTTTTGCCGAGGAACGTGCCGGTAAAAGACAGCACGTTGGATTCTGGTGGACGGTTTGCGTGCCTTCGTTTCGTTGAATTGATTCTGCATTCTCTACCAACGTGGAGTGCGCTGGTAGACGACGGTGCGTTGAATCCCAGCGGGAGGGTTGCATCTTCGCTTTCATCGATTGGTTTCCTGCTTTCTGCTGGGGGAGAGCATGCTGGAAAAAGACCGCAAGTTGGATTTTGCGGATGGTTTGTGTGCATTCGTTTTCCTCAATTTGATCCGCTGTTTTCCAATGGGGTGGACGGAGGTATGCCGCGCCAAATCCGATGCATATGGAGAGGATGAAAGTCGGAAAAAATTATCCGTAAACACTTGACTTATGGCGGAAAGAGGTGTATAATACTCTTGTTCTTGCGGTCGTGGCGGAATAGGCATACGCGCACGTTTGAGGGGCGTGTGGGAGACCGTACGGGTTCAAGTCCCGTCGACCGCACCACCAAAGGACTCCGATGTTGATACAATGTCGGAGTCCTTTTATTTTGCAGTTTTTGGGTGTTGGAGATGCGAATATGGGCTTATATGTCCGAAAATCAGCCCAATTCAGGCTTTGTTATGCAAGATTAGTTTGGTTCCTGGCAAAACCCAATTTCATCCCTTCTCCCCTTCCGCGTAGCAGGTCGCTTTTTAGACTACTCGACCGCCGTTTTCCCCGTCAAAAAAATGAATACCCCTGATATATCGTTACACGGTGTACGCTTTTAATCGTTACACGGTGTACGCTTTATATCGTTACACCGTGTAACGATTTGATTTATACTATACAAAAGCCTCCGGCAATCGTCACCGAGTATGAAGACTGAATTTAGACTAATCCGGACGATCGAGTAGTCTATTCTTCTTTGAGAGATCCAGAAACTCTGATTTTTGCTGTGTATCGGGTTTTCTTGCGATGAACTCCATTTTCATCCACTTCAATGTT
>DVJL01000041.1 GCA_018716805.1 Candidatus Faecivicinus avistercoris
CCGCCGCGAGCGCAAACAGCGAGGATCCGGACTGGCGAAGCGCGCGGTCGAGCGGCTCCTGCAAATGGACGATCTGCACGCGCAGCTGGCGCAGGCCGTCGGCCGTCTCGCGGAGCAACCGCCATCGCCGGTTCGCCGAGCGCGTCATCGCCGCGCCGCACAGGCCGCAGCCAACCACGACCACCGCGGCGAGCGCCAGCTTAAGCGTCACGCCGCGCCTCCGAGCGATCGGATTCCGGCGATCTGCCCCGGCGCGCCGTCGAGCAGTACGGCGATCGAAAAGACGCCTTCCTTCGCCAGCGCGCCGAGCATACCGCCGCGCAGGTCGCCAAAGCCCGATGCGTGGGCCGACGCGACCAGCCGGACGCCCCGGCGCGCCGTCTCGCGCAGCACCTGCGCATCGCGCGCATTGCCGATCTCGTCGGTGACGATCACGTCCGGCGCCATCGACCGCACCAGCCGCTCCATCGCAAGCGACTTCGGGCACCCATCCGCGACGTCGCTGCGCGCGCCCACGTCGAGCGTCGGCACGCCGTCCATGCACGCGGCCAGCTCGTGCCGCTCGTCCGCAATGCCCACGGAAAACCCGCGCTCGGACAGCAGCCGTGCGGCGTCGCGCAGCATCGTGGTCTTTCCCAGCCCCGGGCGCGACAGCAGGAGCATTCCCCGCGCGTCCGCGGCAAGCATCTGCGCGATGGCTTCTTCGGCGCATCCGCGCACCTCGCGCGCCACCCGGATGCAGGCCGAGCCGATCGCGCGCATCGAGCACCCGCCGCCCGGACGAAGAATGTACGCGCCGCAGACGCCCACGCGGCAGCCGTCGCGCATCGTAAAGAACCCCTGTGCCAGCTCCTCCTCGCGGGCGTAGTAGCTGTGCTCCATCATGCCGCCGAGCAGCCGCCGGAAGCGCTCGGGCGCGATTGCCTCGCCGCAGAAACAGTCCCGCCTTCCCGATACGAGCTGCACCGGCCGCCCTGCGCGCAGGCGCACTTCGGTCAGCGCGCCGCCCTCTCGCTCGATTTGCGCCGACACCTCCGCCGGCAGCAGCTTCGCAACTTCCCTCAGGGACATGGCATCACCCCCATCCGCCTGATGAATCCTATGGCTTGTTCCCGCCCGGCATGACCCTCTGCGCCGGATTGCTGAAATTTTCAATTTTCCGGCGCTTCCCCGTTGATTTGGCGCGCGCTTTTCGTTATAATAATCTTTGTGGAGGTGTTATCGATGAAAAAGAGCCCCCGGAAGAAACAGTACAAAATCATGGCGATTGATCCCTATCTTCAGCCATTTTACAACGATATCGAGCTGCGGATGCGCCGGCACGCCGAGACGCGGCAGCGCCTGCTCGGCGACAAGGCCGACCTCGCCGCGTTTGCCAACGGCTACCTCTACTACGGTTTTCACCGGACGGAATCCGGATGGTTGTTCCGCGAATGGGCGCCCGGCGCCGATGAAATCCACTTAATCGGCGACTTCAACGGCTGGAACCGCGAATCCCATCCACTCACCCGCCGCGAAGGCGGCGTCTGGGAGATCTCGTTGGACGGTGCCGACGCGCTGCGCCATGGCCAGCACGTTCTGTTGCAGATCCGCCGGGGCGGCCAGACGTTCGACCGGATTCCCAGTTACATTCACCGCGCCGTGCAGAACAAAGAGACAAGGCAGTTTGTCGGCCAGATCTGGGCGCCGCCGCGGCCGTTCCACTGGACCGACGGCGGCTATGGCAAGCGAAAGGTCTCGCCGCTGTTCATCTATGAGGCGCACATCGGCATGGCGCAGGAGCGCGAAGGCGTCGGCACCTATCGCGAATTCGCGGACTTCAACCTGCAGCGCATCCGCGATCTGGGCTACAACACCGTGCAGCTGATGGCCGTCATGGAGCACCCCTACTACGCCTCCTTCGGCTATCAGGTCACGAACTTCTTCGCCGCCAGCAGCTGGTACGGCGAGCCTGACGACCTAAAATACCTCATCAACCGCGCGCACGAGATGGGGCTGTTCGTGCTGCTCGACGTCGTGCATTCGCACGCCAGCCCGAACGTCGGCGAGGGATTGAACCTGTTCGACGGCACGGAGGATCAGTTCTTCCTGCCCGGCGACCGCGGCAACCATCCCGCGTGGGGGTCGAAGCTGTTCAACTATGGCAAGCACGAGGTCATCCACTTCCTGCTGTCCAACCTCAAGTTCTGGCTGGAGGAGTATCACTTCGACGGCTTCCGGTTTGACGGCGTGACGTCGATGATCTATCAGGACCACGGGCTCGGCACCGCGTTTACCAACTACAACCAGTACTTCGGCCTGAACACGAACGTCGACGCCATCACCTACCTCCAGCTCGCCAACGAGCTGATCCACGCGGTCAACCCCTTCGCGATCACCATCGCCGAAGAGATGAGCGGCATGCCGGGTATGGCCGTGCCGATCCGCAGCGGCGGCATTGGCTTTGACTACCGCCTGTCCATGGGCATTCCGGACTTCTGGATCAAGCTGCTCAAGGACGTGCCGGACGACAAGTGGGACATGTTCTCGATGTGGTACGAGCTGACCACGCGCCGCCCCAAGGAGAAGAACGTGGGCTACTGCGAATCGCACGATCAGGCATTGGTCGGCGACAAGACGCTGATCTTCCGCATGGCGGATGCGGAGATGTACACCGGCATGGACAAGGCGTACCACTCGCTGACCATTGACCGCGCCATCGCGCTGCACAAGATGATCCGCTTCATCACGCTGACGCTGGGCAGCGAGGCCTATCTGAACTTCATGGGCAACGAGTTCGGCCATCCCGAATGGATTGACTTCCCGCGCGAGGGCAACGGCTGGAGCTTCAAGTACGCGCGCAGGCAGTGGTCGCTGGCGGACAACGGGTATCTCAAGTATCAGTGGCTGGAGCAGTTTGACCGCGCAATGCTGAAGTTTGCGCGCAAATACCGGGTGCTGAACAAGACCGACGTGGTCAACCTCTGGGTCGATCAGGAGAACAAGCTGCTCGCCTACGCCAAGGGCGATCTGATCTACCTGTTCAACTTCAGCCCGAACTACTCCCCGACGGACTTCTTCGTGCCGGCGCACGCCACGGGGGCGGGGCAGTACCGCGCGATCTTCTCGACCGACGAGGTCGATTTCGGCGGCCAGGACCGCATCAGCGAGCGCTATATCTACTATACGAAAGAGGTCGAAGGGCGCGGCCTCGGGTTCGAGGTCTACATTCCCTGCCGCACGGCGGTCGTATTCCGCCGCGTCGGCGATGCGGAGTGACGCGCGGCGCCCTGTGCACTGGAAGTTACTAAATAGCCATTCCCGTCTAATACGGCAAGCGCGCGAGCGGGCTTCCACCCGCTCGCGCGCTCTGCGTTTTTTTGACAGACGGAAACGCCCGCAGCTTTTGCTTGAAACTGCGGGCGTTTGCATGGATCCAGGCGCCATCTGCCTGCAATGCATCACGCCTTCTTTACCTTCGGGCCCTTCGGCGTGTCCTCGATGACGTAGCCCTTTTCGAGCACCTCGGCGCGAATGCGGTCGGCCTCGGCGAAGTCCTTCGCCTTCTTGGCCTCGACGCGCTTCTGAACGAGCGCCTTGATCTCCTCGGGCGTCGTATCCGCCTCGCGCATCAGCAGGCCGAGCACGTCGTGCGCCATGATGCCAAGCATCTTCAGCGCCTCGAGGATGACCGCCTTGCACGGCGCGTTGGCGTCGGACAGCGCGGTGTTCATCTCCCGGACGTATTCAAACAGCACGCCCATCGCCTCGGAGGTGTTCAGGTCGTCGCACATGGCGTCGTCGAAGCGGTCGAGGTATTCGTTCGCGCGGTCGACGAACGCCCGCTCGCCGTCGCTCATATCGCGGTCGGGCGCGTGGTCGAGCGCAAAGGCGGCGTTGTCGCGCGCGGTGTAGAGTCGGTCGAGCGCGTTCTTCGCCTGCACGATCAGATCGCGGCTGAAGTTGATGGGGCTGCGGTAGTGCGCGGAGAGCATGAACATGCGGATGACCTCCGGGTCAAACTCCTTCGCGATGTCGCGCACGGTGAAGAAATTGCCGGCCGACTTGGACATCTTCTTGTTGTCGACGTTGATGTGGCCGTTGTGCATCCAGTAGCGCGCGAAGGGCTTTCCGGTCGCGCCCTCGGACTGGGCGATTTCGTTCTCATGGTGCGGGAACACGAGGTCCACGCCGCCGCAATGGATGTCGAACGTCTCGCCCAGATACTTCATCGACATCGCCGAGCACTCGATGTGCCAGCCGGGACGGCCCTCGCCCCACGGGCTCTTCCACGCGGGCTCGCCGGGCTTCTTCGCCTTCCAGAGCGCAAAGTCCATCGGATGGCGCTTGACGTCGCCGACCTCGATGCGCGCGCCGGACTCGAGGTCGTCCAGATCCTGCCCGATCAGCCGGCCGTAGTTTGCCCGCCACGCCTGCGTGTCGAAATAGACGTCGCCGTTCTCGGCGCGGTAGGCGAGCCCGTTCTTTTCCAGCCGCTTGATGAGCGCGATGATCTCGCCGATGTGCTTCGTCGCGCGCGGGTGGACGTCGGCGCGCTGCACGCCGAGCGAATCGGCGTCCTCAAAGTACGCCTCGATGTAGCGCTCGGCGATGGCGTCGACGGTCGTGCCCTCCTCGTTCGCGCGGCGGATCATCTTGTCGTCGATGTCGGTGAAATTCTGGACGAACTTGACCTCGTAGCCCAAATGTTTGAGAAACCTGCGCAGCGTATCGAAGATGATAAACGGGCGCGCGTTGCCGATGTGGAAGTAGTTGTAGACCGTCGGCCCGCAGGAATAGATCCCCACCTTGCCCTCGTGGAGGGGAACGAACGGCTCCTTCTTGCGGGTCAGCGTGTTGTAAATCATCATCTGCTTCATGCGTCTGCTCCTTTCCAAATACAAAGAGCCGCGCCTCGACAGAGGCGTGGCTCGCGGTTCCACTCTGCATTGTACTCAAGTGCGGTAACGGGGCAACCGTCCGCGCCTACTGAATCGGCGCGAAAGCTCACGGGCGCACGCTTCGGCCGCCTCCCGCCCGGCGGCTTCCAGCCTGCGGCCGCCGTTCTCTGTGCGCGGGGAAAAGCGCCTACTCCTCCCGGTCATCGCCTTTGCTTTGCAAATTCTGCACCGCGCGGAGAATCCTCCTCCGCACGAAATCTGCCCTTTCATTATATCGCCCCTGCGGCATTTCGTCAAGCCGGAACGCGCGATTTAACCGTGAATGCCCGCCCGGATCCGCGGCGCGGCCTTCCCTCTCGCAGCGCAGCTGCACCGCGGCGCTGCGGCGGCAGCGCGGCGTCCGGCGCTCGCTTCCGCAATCTCAGTCCTTGGGCGCAAGCTGATCCTCTCGCAACGCAGCTGCACCGCAGCGCTGCAACGGCACCGCGGCATCCGGCGCTCGCTTCCGCAGTCTCAGTCCCTGGGCGCAAGCTGATTCAGCATGAATTCGTGCAGCAGGCCGTTGGTCGCGAGGACGTCGCCATCGCGCCAGTCGGCGTCCGCCGTCCAGCCCGATGCGCGCCCGCCGGCTTCCTCGAGGATGACGACGCCGGCGGCCAGATCGTAGATGTGCAGGCCCAGCTCGAAGAAGATCTCCGAGCGCCCGCAGGCGACGCAGCAGAGCGCATAGGCCGCGGAGCCGAAGCGGCGGATGTCGCTGATCCGGTCGAACAGATCCGGCAGCAGGCGCATCGTCCGGTCGCGGTTGGGCTTGCAGCGATGCCCGTAGCCGAGGTGCGCGATCGCCTGATGCGGGTCGGAAATGTCCGAAACGTGGATGGGCTCGCCGTTGAGCGTCGCGCCCTCGCCGCGAATCGCGCAGAACATCTCGTCGTTGTCGGGCATGTAGACACAGCCGATCTGCATCACGCCGTCGTGCTCATAGCCGATGGAAATCGCATAGCCGTGGTGGCCGCGCATGAAGCTCTGCGTGCCGTCGATGGGATCGACGATCCAGCGGCCCGCCGCGCGCTCCGCGCCGCCGCTCTCCTCGCCCAGGAATTCGTCCTCCGGGAACGCACCCAGCAGGGCCGAGCGAAGCGCCTGCTCGGTCTTGACGTCCATTTCGGTCACATAGTCGTTGTCCGCCTTGGCGCGAACCTGAATCCGCCCGTGGTGCCTGAGCGCCTCGCCGGCCTCGCGCGCAGCGCGCTCCGCCACGGCGAGCCTTGCGTGAAGATCCACCATAAATCGTCCCTCTTTTCGCAAAATCGGTTGCGGCCGCGGCCGCAAATATGCTATAATGGTACAGAATTGGAATTTTCGCCGCGCTTTTCCGGCAGCTTCTACGCCAATTCGCATCTGAATTATATCACAAACCGAAGCTGGGTGGTGTTATTTTCATGAAAATGATCAGCTGGAACGTCAACGGCCTGCGCGCGGTGCTCAAGAAGGGCTTTTACGAGAGCGTCGCGTCGCTCGACGCCGACGTCGTCTGCCTTCAGGAGACGAAGATGCAGAAGGGGCAGTGCGACATCGACCTGCCCGGCTATGAAGCCGCGTTCAACTTTGCCGACCGCAAGGGCTATTCGGGCACGGCGGTGTTTTCGCGCGTGCCGCTGAAGAACGTCCAGCTGGGCATCGGCATCGACGAACACGACCACGAGGGCCGTGTCATCACCTGCGAATTCGATTCGTTCTACCTCGTGTGCTGCTACACGCCCAACGCGCAGAACGAACTCAAGCGCATCGACTATCGCATGCGCTGGGAGGACGACTTCCGCAAATATCTGGTCGATCTGGACAGGATAAAGCCGGTCGTGCTCTGCGGTGATCTGAACGTCGCGCACGAGGAAATCGACCTGAAGAACCCCAAGACGAACCACAACAGCGCCGGCTTTTCCGATCAGGAGCGCGGGAAGTTTACCGAGCTGCTCGCCGCCGGCTTCGTGGACAGCTTCCGCTATTTCTATCCGGACGTCACCGGCGCGTACAGCTGGTGGAGCTACATCGGCGGCGCGCGGGCGCGCAACGCGGGGTGGCGGATCGACTACTTCGTCGTCTCCGAACGCATCCGCGACCGGATGGTCGATGCGAAGATCCATCCCGAGATCATGGGCAGCGACCACTGCCCCGTCGAGCTGATCCTCCGCGAAAACGACGTTTGAGACGCCAAAACGCATCATTCAGCGCGCAGCCCTTGCAATCGCGGCGGGTTTTACTTAAAATGGAATCAGGTGATCAGGCATGAAGAAAGTGAGAATCAAATCGGCGATCCCGATCTATCTGGCGGCGCTGGTCTGGCTGCTGGCCGGGCTGATCCGCCCGGCGGCGCTGTTGCAGATCGGCACGCTGATCGTCGTCGCGGCCGCGTCGGCGCTGGCCTACTTCGCCGGCTCGAAGCTCTTTCCCGGCCGGGAAATCGAGGTGCGTGAGCGCGCGGACAGCGGCGACCGGGATCTCGACCGCCAGATCGAGCAGGCGCGCGGGCAGCTCGACCAGCTCGCAAAATACAACGACGCGCTGCCCGACCCCGCCATCTCCGCGCGATTGGACCGGATGGTGCGCGCCGGACACGCGATCCTCTCCGAGCTCGAGAAGCGCCCGGACAAGAGCGCGCAGGTGCGGCGGTTTTTGAACTACTACCTTCCGGCGAGCGAAAAGCTGATGGCGAACTACGTCTCGCTCGATCAGGCGCCCGCGAAGGGCGAAAACATCCAGTCGGCCATGCGCTCGGTTGAGGACAGCCTCGAGATGATCGCCTCGGCATTTGAGCGACAGCTCGACAGCTTGTATCGCGATACGACGTTCGACATGGAGGCGGACATCTCCGTGCTCGAGACAATCCTCAAGAGCGAAGGGCTGGCCGGCAGCGACTTTGACCGCAAACAGGACGAAGCGAACGGGACCGGCGCGCCGACGGCCTGAGGTTCCTCGCGGACAGAATTCATTTTCAAAAGGCAGCATTCAATATTCAATTTAGGAGGAAAAGACCGTGTCTGATGGAATCAAATTGACGCTCACGCCCTTTGAGGACGACAAGGACGCGCAGGCTGCGCAGGCGACCGCCGTGGCGCAGGAGGCAGAGGAAGCCGCCGTGGAGGAAAAGGTTCAGGAAGACGCCCAGAACGTGCAGAACTTCACCGAAGAAGAACAGAAGATGATCGACGAGTTCTCCAAGCAGATCGACATCCTCGACACCAAGCTCGTGTTCTCCTACGGCGCGGCGGCCCAGCAGAACATCTCGCAGTTTTCCGACGCGGCGCTCAAGAACGTCCAGACGAAGGACCTCGACGAAGTGGGCGACATGATCGCCAACCTCGTCGTCGAGCTCAAGGGCTTCGACGCCGACGAGGAGGAGAGCAAGGGCCTGTTCGGCTTCTTCAAGCGCCAGAGCAACAACGTCGCCTCCATGAAGGCGCGCTACGACAAGACCGAAGTCAACGTCAACAAGATCTGCGAAGGGCTGGAAAAGCATCAGATCCAGCTGCTGCGCGACATCGCGCTGCTCGACAAGCTCTACGACCAGAACCTGACCTATTTCAAAGAGCTTTCCATGTACATCGCGGCGGGCAAGAAGCGTCTGGAATCCTTCCGCGCCGAGGAACTCAAGGCGGCCTACGACAAGGCAAAGGCCTCCGGGCTTCCCGAGGACGCGCAGGCCGCGAAGGACATGAGCGACAAGGCCGACCGCTTCGAGAAAAAGCTGTACGACCTGGAGCTGACCCGCAACATCTCGCTGCAGATGGCTCCGCAGATCCGGCTGATCCAGTCGAGCAACCAGCTGATGGCGGAAAAGATCCAGACCTCGCTGGTGAACACGATCCCGCTGTGGAAGAGCCAGATGGTGCTCGCGCTCGGCGTGGCGCACACGCAGGAGGCCATGGAGGCCCAGCGCTCCGTCACCAACCTGACCAACGAGCTGCTGCGCAAGAACGCAGAGAAGCTCCACATGGCGACGGTCGAGACGGCGCGCGAGTCCGAGCGCGGCATCGTGGACATCGAAACGCTCAAGCAGACGAACAAGATGCTCATCGACACGATGGACGAAGTGCTCACCATCCAGCAGCAGGGCCGCGAAAAGCGCCGCAACGCCGAGGCCGAGCTGGCGACGATCGAGGGCGAGCTGCGCGAAAAGCTGCTCGAGACGCGCCAGTAACCGGCACATTCGGAGGGTTGGAACATGAAATTCTGGGAGAACCGCAAAATTGCGGCCGTCGTGCTCGCGGTCTGTGTGCTGAGCAGCGTCGTCGAGCTGGGCGGCGGCAGCCTCGTCCGATCGCGCGCCAGCGCCCTTGAGGTATTCGAGGAGGGCAGCGATCCCAGCCTCTCCGTGCGCTTCAGCATGGACGCCTATCTCGAAAACTGCGCCGGCTACGCGCGCACAATGGCCGAGGAATTCCGTCTGCGCGTCGATTCGGAGGATGCAAACGCCGCGCGGACGCTCGAGCTGGCCGACATCGCCGGCGGCGACGGAGACATCGACGCGCGCTATGCCGCCTATGCCGAGCTGTGCGCCGCGGTCGAATCGCTGTACACCAATTTTTACGCTGCGGGCATCTCCGAGGAGGACGCGGTGTCGTTCCGGGGCGCGTATCTCAACTTTCAGGGCGAGGTCAACAAGATCGAATACGACGACTACCGCGCGATGGCGCGCGCGTACAACCGCTCGCTGGAGGGCTTTCCCGCATCCATCGTGGCGGGTCTGTTCGGCCTGGGCGAACTCAATCCATTTTGACGGCAAGGGGGCTTGAAATGTGAAACGCCTGTTCAGCGCGGTGCTCGCGCTGATGTGCCTGCTGGCTTCGGCGGCGTTCGCCGAGATCCCGGAGCCGACGGAGGACTTCTGGGTGCTCGATCAGGCGGACGTGCTCTCCGAGGCGACCGAGGGCGAGATCTTTTTCTCCAACCAGCGGCTGTACGACGCCTGTGGCGCAGAGATCGTCATCGTCACCATCGACACTTCCGGAGACATGCGGCTCGAGGACTTCTGCTATTCGCTCTACAACGATTGGGAGATCTCCGAGCGCGGTCTGGCGCTGGTCATGGCCATCGGCGATGAGGATTACTACGCCATGCCGGGCACATCGTTCAACGACGTCTTCTCGAGCGATGTGCTCGATCAGATGTTTGACGAATCGCTCGAGCCGGACTTTGCCGCCGGCGACTACGATGCCGGCGCGCGAGCGTTCTTTGAGGCGGCGTTCTCCCATGCCGCCGACGCGCTGAACGTCGACGTCTCGGTCTCGCAGGGCATTGCGGATTACAACGACTTTCTTGAGCAGAATTCGGGCGGCGCACAGATGGCCGTCCGCAGCAGCTCCGGCTACTATGCGCCGGAGCCGCGCCGAAACGGAGGTGGGGACATGGGTTTGCTGGTCGTCATTGCTGTGATTTTGCTGTGTCTCCTCATCGGCTCCATGGGCTGGCGGCACAGGCGCTATCGCGGAGGCCCCGGGATGCCCCCGCCGCCGCGCTGGTTCGGCGGGTTCTTCTTCCATCCCCGGCCGCATCGACCGCCACGTCCACCCCGCCCTCCGCGCGGCGGCGGCTTCTTCGGAGGCCCCGGGCCGGGCGGATTCGGAACGGGGCCAAGGCCAGGCGGTTTCGGCGGCGCGCGGCCGGGCGGTTTCGGTGGCGCGCGGCGCTCGCCGGGAGGCGGCTTTGGCGGGGCACGGCGCTCCTCCGGCGGCGGAAGGGGAACGCGCGGCGGCGGCGCCGGTCGCGGCGGCCGCAGATAAGCGAAAATGCGGGTCAGCTTTGTGCTGGCCCGCCCCGGCGTGGCTGTGAAAGAACGGCAAAGTTCTTTCACAGCCATTTTTATAAAAGAGAAACGCAATGCAAAGGAGAAAAAGCAAAAGCCCTCTTGCCCCAAGGAATGCTCTTTAGGAGGTTAAGCGGCGAGCTGCCTTTTCATCGTTTTGCTGTAGCACTTATATAGATTGTGGCCGATAGAAACTGGAAAAACCTTTAATTTGCCGGAATCCAGCCCTCTGCAAACGACGCACCTGTAATCCCGGTCATAAATTCTCTCTTTTGTTCCTTTTTCACAGCCCATTTATCTCTCTCTACAACGATTTCGCTTTCCAAGACATCTCCTTCTACGCAGCAACCTCCCCACCATCCCCCTCTCCGGAACCCCGCCGGACAGGAATGCGCATCTCCCGGCAACCGCCC
The DNA here is from genome assembly GCA_018716805.1 of Candidatus Faecivicinus avistercoris. Taxonomy (GTDB): domain Bacteria; phylum Bacillota; class Clostridia; order Christensenellales; family Aristaeellaceae; genus Faecivicinus; species Faecivicinus avistercoris. The sequence goes on from DVJL01000041.1 coordinate 11,097, forward strand.
TTCTATGTCTTACCGAACGGCATTCCCTTCCAGCCTTTCTTAAAATAAGGGGCTGCAATAGCCGCGATGGGATCCGCATCCGCCTGATCAGCGCGCTCACAATCCCTCGTCCGAAACTGGAAGCCAATCGCCATCGCCGACTTCATCCGCGTCCTCGAGCAGATAGCGTTCGGAAAGGCGTGACCGCGCTGCGCCGTACAGCGTCCGGTCAAAGTCCCCGGTCTGATTGAGGCTGAGGGTCTCTCTTTCGCCGACGAGAATCACATCCAGCAACTCCGCGCCCATGCAGCGAAGTACCTCAGCATAGGCCGCGGCCGAGCGCTTGTCATAAGGGCGAACTTTCGGCGCCTCCGCCGGCACATACTCCACCACGACGACGTTGCGCGCATGGACGGCAAGGCTGCTGTGAAGGCTCTTTTTCAATGCGGCCGGAACGCCCCACTGAAGCGAATCGCAGATCGGCTCAAACACCTGCACCACGCCCGCGGGCGTCAGCGCAATGTGATATGTCGACGGAATCGACGCCATGCTGCGCCGCGAAGCACAAAACTCCAGCGCATCGCCGCAGTTGCGAATTCGCGGCCGGTCCTCGTCGCGCAGTTCGGCATACGACCCGATCAGCTCACCCATGCACCTGAGCCACTCTGCCGAGCGCGCGCCGATTCCCCGAACCTGCATCAATTCCTTCGCCGGCGCAGTCAACACATTCCGCACAGTGCCGAATTTGTCGATGAGTTCATGCGCAATCTCGCTGGTATCCTGCCGTGGAATCGAATAAAACAGCAGCAATTCCAGCACCTGATGCGGATGAAACGACTCAAATCCCTCCTGCTCCGCGCGCTCCCGCAGACGTTGCCGGTGGCCTTCGTGCACATTGCGCGCCGCCATTTCGATTCCTCCCTGAAAAATTGACCCGCAGGAACCCTTGCGATCCCTGCGGGCCATCGTCGTTTATGGTCTCGAGAAGATGACCAGATCCGCCATCTCAGAGCTGATGTAGCTGTTCGGAGTCTGCCGGTAATCGCCGCGGAAAGAGCTGTGATTCCTCAGACCCGTCACCAGTTCCACCGTTCTGGGGCTGGCATAGTTGAACAGTTCCGCAACCGTGATTTGGCCGTCGCCATCGCTGTCGGCCGGCTCGTCGTGGGACTGGAAGCCGTGGCCCCAGCCGTTCAACCCATCCATTTCGTTGTAGCTCAGGCCCTCGAGCAGCGAGAAGGTGAAGAAGTCCACCGCCTGCGTTTGGCTCGTGACGCTCCAGTAGCAGCTGGAGGTCGTCTCGTGGGCCGAGGTCAGCACGGCCACGCGGTCGCTCTGTGCCGCCAGCCTGGATTCGACGTCCTTGATGAATCCGCCGCTGTAGCAGGAGTCCATGATGAGGACAACCTTGCCCTTGATCTGGTCGACGCAGTCCATCATCTCATCGGCCCACACGGGCGTCGTGCCATCGCGCCAGAACGCATAGTGGTTGTACTCATCGTAGCTGCCGTGCGCACAGATGTAGATGATCGATACATCGTTGTCCGTCGTCTCCGAGAAGAACGAGTTGATGGAGCCCAGCAACTGATCCTTCGGCAAATCGTGCAGCATACCGCTGGTAACGTATTGCTGGCCGTCGATCGTAGCGCCGCCAAAGGCCTCCGACATGCTCCAGGCGTTGTTCTTCGAGAACGGCAGATACCCGACCATTCCGCGTTCGCCGCTATAGTTCGCGGTGAAGATGCGGTATACGCCGCCAAGCACCTTGACCGTGCACTGGCCGATCGTGCCATCGCCGGCCACCGCGCACAGCGTTGCAGTGCCGCTGGACACGCCGGTCACGACACCCGTCTCGGAATCCACCGTCGCAATGTCGGGATGAACCGATTCAAAGTGCACGAGACCCGTTCCCACGGCGTTCGTCGGCAGCAGCGTGTAGGTCAGCTGCGTCTGGCCTTCGATTTCGATCTCATCGGCCTCCGGCACGACCACGATGCCGCTGAGCTTTTCGATGACTTCGACGGTGCAGTCCGCCTGTAGGCCGAGCGAAGGCATCTCAAGCGTGATGGTCACCGTGCCGAGCTTGAGGGCCTCAATCGCGCCGTCCTCCGCGATGCGAACCGTCTCCGGATCGCTGCTCTTCAGGGTATAGTAGCCGGCGCCCTGGTCAAAGAAGACGTCGAGGTGCGCGCGGTCGCCCTTCAGGATGACTGCGGAGCTGAGCACAAACTCAACCTCCGTCGGCGTCTCGCAGACTTCAACGGGAATCTCAGCCATCAGGCCGTTGAACGCTTCCACAAAGATGGTCGCACTGCCCGTCTTGACGAACGTCACCAAGCCGTTTTCATCGACCTGCGCGATCTCAGGATCACTCGTGTCGAACATCAGGCCGCCGAATTCGTCATCGCCGCCGAACGTGACCGTCAGCTGCACCGCATCTTCGACGCAGGCCGTGATGCTCTGTGGCCAGACTGTCATCGACGTCGGAGCCTTCATGACCGTGATCGCGCACTCCGCTTCATGGCCATTGTAGGTCTTCACGCGAACCACCGCTTCGCCTACGCCAACAGCGCTCAACAGGCCGGTGCGGTCGACGCGGACGACGCGCTCGTCGCTCGACGTGAACTCGAGGTTCACCGCCGCCGTTCCTTCTTCAAACGAGGTTTCCAGCATGCAGGTTTCCCCGACACCCATCGCCATTTCCGTCGCACTCAGCTGGATTCCGGACGGCGCCGCGAGCACCTCCACCTCGACCTGCGCGGTCAGATTCGGGTTCATCACGGCCGTCGCCGTCACCGTCGCCGTGCCTTCGGCCGCCGCATAGAGCTGGCCGTTTTCGATGCGAACCGCCGGACCGTCGGATTCCAGCGTCACGGAGACGATCGCGTCGTTGTCGGCAATCACCGACGGCGCATACGTCTCGCCCACGCCCATCTGAATCAGATCGGCCGGGAACCGGATCGACGACGGCGCGCCCACGACGATCACCGTGTGCGAAGCGGTCTTGCCGTTGGAAGTCCTCAGCCGCAGCGTCGCCTCGCCCTCTTCAAGCGCTTCGACGACATACCGGCCGTCGCGCAGCGACACGCGCGCGCAATTCGAGTTGGAAACGGACAGCGTGTAAGTCGCATCGCATTCGCCGTTGGGGTTGTACATCACCGGGTCCTCGAGCTCATAGGTGTCGCCCACCGCGATGACGATGTCTTGCAGCTCGCCGAAGCGAACCGTTTCGGGTTCGTAAACCGAGGTCACCTCACAGGTAGCGTAGACTTTGTCGTCATACGTCCTGACCGTGACCGTTGCAGTACCATAGCCGACCGCCGTAACCGTGCCGTCCTTCGACACGCGCACAACGGAATCGTCGTCGGTTTCGTAGGTCAGCGCCGACGCCGAACCCTCCGGCAACAGCGTTGCCGTGAGCTGGAAGGAGCTGCCAACGACCAGCCGCCGCTCCGTTTCGGAGAGCACGATCGAGGTGGGCCGCTCGCACACCGTCACTTCGCAAGTCGCCACATCCCCGCCGTTTCTGGCAGTGATGGTCGTCTTGCCGATGTTGAGCGCCGTCACAAGCCCTTCCTCGGTCACCGAGGCGACCGTGGGTTCGCTGCTTTCAATGGAGAAATCCTGCTTCCGGCCATCCGGCATGCTGATGAGCAGCGCATAGGTCTCGCCCACGCCCATCGTGAGTTTTTCCACGTCAAACCGAATCAGCGCGTTTGCCACCACGACGGTGCAGACTGCCGTCAGCTCCGAATTCACATCGGAGGTCACGACGATCTCCGCATCGCCTTCGCCGACCGCGAGAATCGCGCCGGTATCGTCGACAGTCACGACCTCCGGATCCGTGCTCTCAAAGGTCACTCCGCCATAACAGAGCTCGCCGCTCTCGTTCGTCGCGGACGCATTCAGCGTCGCCGTCGCGCCGACCTTCAGCGCCATGTTCGCCTGCGAAAGCTCGATCTTCGTCGGCATCGGCAGCACGGTCACTTCACAGATGTCAAAGACATCCTCGTGGCCCGCCACGCTGACGGTGATCTCCGTCCTGCCCGGCGCAACCGCGCGGACATTGCCCTGCGAATCGACTTCAGCCACGAGGCTGTTCTCCGATTCATACACCAGCGTGCCGAGTGAATTGGCGGGAATGTTCGCCTCGATCACACCGGTCATGCCGGCGCCCAGCGTCAGCTCGGCGGGCTCCACCGTCACCGATTCCGGCACGGCGAGCACGCGCAGCGTGCAACTGTCGGTCAGTCCGTTGTAGGTTTCCACCGTAATCGTCACCGTACCGATGCTCAGCGCCTTCACGACGCCCTCGCCGTCGATCTCCACAATGCCCGCGGGGCTCGTGGACACGGTATAGTTGCCCGGCGCGTCGAGTTCGACGTTCAGCTGCGTAGAGCCGTCCACGGGAATCTCCGCCGCATCGAGGCTCACCTCGATCGACGACGGCGCGGGCAGTACATGCACGGTGCACTGCGCCGTCAGGCCGTTGTACGTCGTCGCCGTGACGACCGTCGTACCTGCCTGCAATCCGGTGACATAGCCGGTCGAGGAAACGGTCACGTTTCCATTGTCGGTCGTGTAGGTAACCAGCTGCTGGCACTCGCCTTCGTCCGAAGAGATCGTGACTTCCGGCAGCTTGGCCGTTTCGTCCAGACCGATGGTCATCGAATCCTCTGCGAATGCGATCTCCTGCGGCTCTGCCATGACGGTGATCTCGCAGGTCGCCGTCTGGCCGTTGGAAGTCCTCGCCGTAATCGTCGCCTTGCCGGTTCCAACCGCACGAATGGTGCAGGTCGCATCGTTGCCGACGACCTCTACGATCTCCGGGTCGGAGGTCGTATAGGTGCGCGTCGACACGCTGCCCGCGCTCATCTCGCAGGTAAGCGTCCGGCTCTGGCCAACGCTCAGCGTCGCGAACGGCTCAGAGAAGCGGATCCACTCCGCCCCCGGCTCCACCGTGATCTGGCAGAGGGCAAGGACGCCATTGTAGGCGCGGAACCGCACCCACGCGGAGCCCGGATTCAGGCCCGTGATCTCGCCCGTGAGCGCATCGACCGTTGCGATGCTCGAATTGTCCACCTCGAAGCAGCCATAGCTGGAGTCATTCTCGGTGAAGATGAAGGAACCGCCGCGATAGTTGATCCGCGCAGCGATGGTCGCCGACTGTCCGACGCCAATGGTCACCTCCGACGCCGACAGATCCACGCTGGTCGCCTCCGGACGGACGGTCACGTTGCAGTCCGCATACAGGCCATTCTGCGTGTACACGCGAATGACGGCATTGCCGGTGCTCACGCCGCGGACGTTGCCCTCCGAATCCACCGTCGCGATGGACGGCGCACTGCTCGCGAACGTAAACGTGGCCGCACAATCCGAACCGCCCTCAAAGGTCGCGGTCGGCGTCAGCTTGATCGTCCCACCGATGCTCAGGTTGCTGGACGTGATGTCCAGAGTGACTGCATCGGGCGCGTTGATTACGCGAACCGTGCAGTAGGTGTAACAGCCGTTGTAGGTCTCCACGGTGATCAGCGCAACGCCCATTCCAACCGCCGTGATTTTGCCGTCCTGATCCACCGTCGCAACGTCGGTCGCATTGCTGGAGAAGCGCACCTCTCCATATTCATTGGGATTGAATGTGACGTCCAGAACGGTTTCCATGCCGACACCCAGCGAAATATCGCTGCGGTCGATGTAGATTGCCGTCGGCTCACCGACAACTGCAACGCTCGCCTCACCGATCGTTCCATTGTCGAAGCGCTTGAACGTAATCGTCGCCGTGCCCTTCGACACGCCCGTGACATTGCCGTATTCGTCCACTTCGGCGATCGACGGATCGCTCGATGCAAATTCGCCGACGCCCGCCATGTCCACATCGTTCGGCGTCAGGTACGCTCCGTTTGCGTAATACACGTGCGCTTCGACCTTCTGGGACATTCCCACGCCCAGCGTCAGGGCATCGGGAGACAGCTCGACGCGCGACACGGATGCATGCACGCCGACCGTCAAAGTCGCCGACAGGCCATTGGCCGTCGTCGCCGTGACCGTCGCCCAGCCCGTCTTCAGGCCGTATGCCTTGCCCTCGTTGTTGACATTCAGCACACTCGGGTTGCTCGACGTGATCGTCAGCGGCGCATACATCTGATCGCCGTCCGCGTTGGTCACGACGACCGGGAGATCAAAGATGTGATTCGTCAGCACGCGCATGACGTCCATCTCGAATCGAATGGACGCCGGGGCACCCTGGACGCGCACCACGCAGGTCGCCGTCAGCGTACCGTTGAGGCCGTCCACCTTAGCGGTAATTGTCGTCTCGCCTTCGGAAACCGCGGTTACCGTGCCATCGGCCGCGACCTCGGCAATGCCCGGATCCTCAGACTCATACGTCACCGTGCCCATTTCATTCGCGCCAAACGTCGCGCTCAGGACATAGGTTCCGCCTTCCGCCAGCTCGATCTCCTCTTCGCTCAGGTGGATCTCCGTCGGCTTCGACACCACCGTCACACGGATGCTCGCCGTCGCGTCGTTGTCGTACCGCTTAAACGTCAGCGTCGTCTCGCCCTTCGAGACACCCGTCACGTTTCCGTACGCGTCCACCGTCGCAATCGACGGATTCCCGATCGTGAACTCGCCCACGCCCGCCATGTCCACCTCGTTCGGCGTCAGGTACGCTCCGTTTGCGTAGTACACGTGCGCTTCGGT
>DVJL01000042.1 GCA_018716805.1 Candidatus Faecivicinus avistercoris
ATGGACGGCTTTGACCCCGAGAAGGGCATCATCGTGCTCGGCGCGACGAACCGTCCCGAGATCCTCGACAAGGCGCTGCTGCGCCCCGGCCGCTTCGACCGCCGCATCCCCGTGGAGCTGCCCGACCTGAACGGCCGGCTGGAGATCCTGCGCGTGCACGCCCGGAAAAAGACGATGGAGCCCGGCGTCGACCTCAAGCGCGTCGCCGACGCCACGCCCGGCGCATCCGGCGCGGAGCTGGCCAACATCCTCAACGAAGCCGCGCTGACCGCCGTCCGCGATCACCGCACCGCCATCTCGCAGGCCGACCTCGAGCGCGCAACGGAATACGTCATCGCCGGCAGCGAGAAGAAGAGCATGGTGATCTCCCCCGAGGAAAAGCGCATCATCGCCTACCACGAGATCGGCCACGCGCTCGTCGCCGCGCGGCAGAAGAACGCCGTGCCGATCCGCAAGATCACCATCATCCCCCGCACGTCCGGCGCGCTGGGCTTCACCATGCAGGCCGACGAGCAGGAGCACGTGCTGATGAAGAAGGAAGACCTGATCCAGCAGCTGCAGGTGCTGGTCGCCGGCCGTGCCGCCGAGGAATTGATGTTCGGCACCTGCACCTCCGGCGCGTCGAACGACATCGAGCGCGCCACCGCCATCGCGCGCAACATGATCACGCGCTTCGGCATGAACGACGCCATCGGCCTGATGACGCTGGACACCGTGGTCAACCCGTATCTCGACGGCGAGCTGCGCTCGAACTGCTCGCCCGAGGCGGCCGCCACGGTCGAAACCGAAATGCGCAAGCTGATCCAGAGCGCCTACGACGCCGCCATGGAGATCCTCCGCAACGACGCCGCCACGCTCAACCGGCTGGCCGAATACCTGCTGCTCCACGAAAACATCACCGGCGACGAATTCCAGGATCTCCTGAACGCCGCATAAGGGCGCAGAACCGGCGGATTCCCGCCGAAAACGATCAAGCGCGAGAGAGCTTCGGCTCCCTCGCGCTTCTGTATTTTGAAAAGGAGCGCGAAAGGTTCATCTTCTCCCGCGCTCCTTTTCTGTATTTCAAAAAAACCAAAGCGCGGAAGGCTTATCCCCTCGCACTTCGGCATCGAAAAGATGAAAAGATCGATCCCCTCAGACCGCCTTGCGCCGCTCGGATTCCGCCGCACGCCTCGCGCGGAGGGCGCGCAGGGAAAACAGCGCGAACGCGCACAGGCGGATGCAGAGCACCGTCATATTGAACAGCACCAGCGCGCGGCGGTCGGCGCCCATCGCCTCGTAGAGCCGCACGCCGAGATAGGGCATCAGCGCGTTCGACAGCGTCACCACCATCATGTGCAGGCTGATGATCAGCGACCGGTTCCTCTGCGGCACCGCGGCCAGCAGCATCTGCACCAGACAGAGGTTCGTGCCGCTCTGGGGCGCACAGACCAGCGTGCCCAGCGCCAGGAACACCACCGCCCGCGCGCCTTCCGGAACGTGTAGCCCGACCAACATCACCACCGGGCAGAACACCAGCGACAAAATCGGGCACAAAAACGCCACGCCCGTGCCCCTGCGGTCGATCACCTTGACAATCGCGCCCATCAGCAGCAGCTGCGAAATACTCGTCAGCGCCGTATACAGGGAGAGTTCCGCCTCGTTCAGGCCGATGTACTGCGTCTGGCCGATGTACCACATGCTCCAGTCCATGTGCCAGCCCATGTAAAACAGCATCACGCCGCCGAAGTAGGCCATGAACTTCCGGTCGCGCACGAGCCCGCGCAGCACCCCGCCGATTTCGCGCGGGGAAAATCGCGCCGCGCTCGTCGCCTCGGGCGAGCGCCGGCCCCCGCGCATCCGGGAGATCACGAACGCATTGAGCAGGCACAGCGCGCCGCACAGATAGAAGAACGCCCGCAGCACGGCCAGCTTGCTCTCGCTGTCCGGCAGCGCGGTCAGCAGCGCGCCGCACAGCACCGGCGCCGCCATCGCCACGACATAGACGAACCGATTGCGAAACGCATAGACCCGGTTGCGCTGTTCGAGCGGCGTCACATCGCCGAAGAACGACTGCCAGATCGAATTGTACGTCGACAGAAAGCCCGCCGTCAGCGCCAGAAACACGAAGAAAAACGTCATCCGGTGCTCGCCCATCGCCGGCACGGTGCCGTAGAGCATGTACATCGCGCCGAGAAACGCCATGATGGCCGCCGGCACAATGCGCGCGTCCTTCATCCGGTCGCCAATGAGGCCCACCGGCAGCAGGAGCGCCACCGCCGCCAGATACGGCACCAGCTGCGTCATGCCGATCTGGGCGTCCGTCGCGCCGAGGTTCGTGGCGTACAGGTTCGTGCCGAAGCCGCCCGCCGCCGCGATCGACCAGACGAACTGCAGCAGCGCACCTTCGCAGCCGAACAGCAAAAGCCGCCGGCTGTGATTGTCCTGAAACAGGCGAGAAACCGAGAACCGCAATCTTCCCCACCAAGCCATGTCGCATCCCCCGCATGGTCGCTTTCGCATCGTCCCGTCCAATCCGGCCAAGAACATTATACCGAAAAATTGCGTGTCGTTCAAACCAATTTTGGATAAAAATTCAGAAAATTGCCGAGCAGCCTCTCAGCCGGCGAGGTTTTCCGAAAGCATCTCCGGCAGGCCGTCGATCTTTCGCAGATCCGCGCCGTTCCACAGTTCGCGGTCGGACAGCACCGCGTAGGCCAGCGACTCCGGATCCATGTCCGAGGAGAGCCGCGAGAACGCCTCCATCACGTCCGGCGACTCGTGCAGCTCCCGCGTCTCCTGCCCGACGACCGTCTCCCAGCGCCCGTCCGCCCTGCGCGCGTCGGCGTAGAGCAGAACCGTCGCCGCCAGCGCGACCGTCAGCTTCTCCGGCGGGCGGAAGTGCTCCGCCGCAAAGGCGCGCACCGCCGGCAGCACGCCCGCGTTGAACTTGTGGATCAGGCCGCGCGCCGAGGTGAGGATCGCGTTGTCGTTCATCGGGTTAGCGTAGCGCTCGAAGCAGTCGATCACATAGGGCGCCGCCTCCTCGCGCGAGAGCGGCAAAAAGGGCAGGATCTCGTCGAGCACCGCCCGTCCGACCAGCTCGCGCAGCGGCTCGTCCTTCATGCACTCCGCCAGCGTCTCGTCGCCGTGCAGGCAGCCCAGCGCCGCCATGGCGAACAGCCCCGCGTCGAACAGCCGGTGCTTGTACAGAAGCGGCCGCGCGAGGTCGTCCACAAACTGGATCTGTCCGCACAGGTCCGCCAGCGGAAACGCCGCGCGAAACGCTTCGTCCGCCTGAATCGCCCAGAGCCCGTAGGGTTCGGCCAGATGGATCATCGCATCGCGGTAGTTCATCTCGCCGCACAGCCGCGCCGCCTCCTCCGCGCCGCTGCGCACGACCAGGCAGTCGGCCAGCGCCGGGAAAAAGCGGCAATCGGAGAGCCACGCCAGAAACGATTCCCCGGCGCGCCACGCCTGTGCGAACGACGCGATCCGCGCGCGCAGCCGGTCCGCGCAGTCCGCCGAATCGCCGCAGGCGATCAGCGCCATGCCCGGCATTCCCGCGCGCCAACGCTCCACCAAAAACCGCGCCGCCAGCGCCGCACAGGCCGCGTCCCGCTCGGGGAACTCGCCGGCCTCGTCCTCGTGCAGAATGGCGAATGCAATGCCCGGGTCGCGCGCCAGCGCCATCAGCGCCGCATCGTCCGCGTCCGGGTCGAGCGCGCGCAGGATCGACTGCACCACCTGCTCGCGCTGCACCGGCTGATCGCCGCGCTCGCCGCGAACGAACGCCGTAAACAGGCCGTCCTGCTCCTTCAATTCCTTCGCAAAGCCCGCCGTGCCCGCCTGCACCACCGCCACGCCAACGTTCGCGCCGCGGCGGTTTGCATCGTCGATCAGCCGGTCCACCAGGCCGACCAGCACCGCGTCGTCGCCAAACTGCACGGCGCATAGCCGGTCCGGCGCGCTGCGCTCGATTTCATAGTCGTCGAGGATTGCCCGAGTCAAGCGCTTCATTCCACCAGTCCTCCGTTTTTGATTTGCGCATTCTGCCCGCCATGCCAAGTGCCGCGCTTCGGCGCTCCAGCCGGCTCTTTCAATTTCCATCCAGCCTGTGGGCGCGGCAGCCGCGGGCGGCTCCTGCCCGGCCTCCGGCGTTTTCTGCCACCGCCGGTGCACTTCGCACGGCCATCGCGCGCGTTCGCCGTTTCATCGGCGGATTCCCGCACGCCCTCCAGCGCCTTCCCGCCACCGCCGGTGCACTTCGCACGGCCATCGTGCGCGCTCGCCATTCCATCGGCGGATTCCCGCACGCCCTCCAGCGCCTTCCCGCCACCGCCGGTGCACTCCGCACGATCATCGCGGCTGCTCCCTCATCTCCGCACGGCCTCCGTGCGCGCCCGCCATTCCATCGGCCTCCGGCGCCTGCGTCCCTCAACCGCTCATGTCCACCGCTGCCTCATGCAGGCTGCTATACTGGCGGATGGGGCTATCCGCGCATGGGCGGCGCTCCCGCGGACAGCATTCGCGCCATCGCCATCACGCGGCCGCCGCACGCCGAGAAGAACATCTCATAGGCATGGCACAGCGCGCTCAGGCCGGGTTGCGCGGTCGCATCGCCGGCGCGGTACCGGCGGCAGCCGCCGCGGCAGAGCGGATGCCAAGGGCATGCGGCGCACTTCTGCGCGGGTTCGAGGGACTCTCGAACGAACGCGCGCGCGGTTTCGGAGGCGAACATCTCGCGAAACCCCGTCTCCTCGACCGATCCGAGCCGGTGCCGGTCATCGACGTAAAAGTCGCACGGATAGACGCTTCCGTCGGCCTCGACGACGAAGTGGCAGGCGCACGCGCCCGTCATGCCGCAGCTCTCCGGCGCATAGCCGGCGGCGAGCTCGATCAGGTTGTCAAACCAGCGCACCGAAACCGGAACGCCCTGCATCCGCTCGCGCGCATACGCCTCAAACGTGTCGATCAGGAAGCGGCCGTACTGCTCCGCCGTCAGGCTGAACGGCTCGCGCCGCCCGGCGATCGGGTCGATGCAGGGGATGAACTGCAGGTAGTCCCAGCCGTTTTTGCGCAAAAAGCCATAGACCTTCTGGCCGTGCCGCGCCACGTCGGCGGTCACCACGGTGAGGATGTTGAACGCCACGCCGTGCTTCTTCAGAAGCGAAATGCCCGCCATGGCGCGGCTGAAGCTGCCCTTGCCGTGCGCATCCACGCGCAGCGCGTTGTGAATCTGCGCCGGGCCGTCCAGCGAAACCCCGAGCAGATAGCCGTGCCTGGCAAAGAACGCCGCCCAATCCTCGTCGATCAGCGTGCCGTTCGTCTGCACGCTGCGGCTGACCTCCACGCCGGCGGGCGTCCCGCGGGCGAGCTTGTCCTCCAGCATCCGGAAGAAATCCAGCCCCGCGAGCATCGGCTCGCCGCCCTGAAAGATCAGCGAGAGCTGGTTGCGCCCGGGCGGAAGCGCCTCAAACGCGCGCGCCAGCAGGCGGTCCAGCACTTCTTCCCGCATCACGCCGTAAGAGGCGACCTCGCGGTTCTCCGCGATGTCGTGGTAAAAGCAGTACCGGCACTGCAGGTTGCACAGGCTGGACGCGGGTTTGATCATGATCGACAGGTTCATAGTCCCTCCTGAATCGCCGTCCGCGCGGCGTTTTTCTATTTTATTCTATCACATTTTTCCGCCGTTGAACAGTGGCTGCCGCGCGATTCCTCCCGCCGGCGGGCCGCAAAGTTCCCGGCCTTGCAGGAAATGCGCGCCGCAATGTAGAAACCATGCATTGCAGGCGTCGATGGAACTTTGCGCGCTCCATCCGCGTCATAATGAGAAAGGGCAAGGGAGGCGGTTTCGTGCGGCATTGGAAGTGGCTTGCGCTGCTGGCGGCGCTGTGGCTCTGCGCGGCGGGCGCGGCGGCGGAAGAGGTTCTCTGCGTCTCAACGGAGACGTGCGCGGCGCTGCTGGACTTGGGCGGCGGCGAAATCGTGCCGCCGGGCGCCTACTCGGACATCTACGAGGTGGTTGAAAACGAGCGCTATGCGCTGGGCGCTGAAACCGACGGGCGGATGCGCTACGCGCTGGCCGATTCCTCCGGCACACTGCTGACCGGGGCCGAGTACGACCTCCTCGCCGCCGACGGCGACGTCATCCTGTTCCGCCAGGGCGGCCTGTACGGCGCGATGGACATGGACGGCAACCTCCTCCTGACCGCGGCATACACGCAGCTGGTCTCTGCCGGAGACGGTGCGTTCCTCGCGCTCACCACGGATCCCAACGACGACACACCCGACGAGATCCTCCGAATCGCCGGCGGCGAGGCCGTTTCGACCGGAATTCGGACGGCCAGCGGGCTGGAGCCGCTCTGCGACGGCCTGATGCCGTTCCGCGAACCGGACACCGAGCTGTACGGCTACGTCGATTCGCAGGGCGCGGTGGCCATCGAGGCGCAGTTCTCCTATGCCGGCGCGTTTGAGGACGGCGTGGCGCACGCGGCGGCAGAGGGGCTGTCCGGCGCCATCAACCGCGAGGGCGATTGGCTCATCCGCCCGGAATACGACTTCCTCGAATGGGGCGACGGCATCATCGTCGGCCTGCAGGGCCGGGAAACCTGCGTCGTCTACGCCGCTGAAAACAGCGTCGAGCGCTTTCGGGTGGAGGGCGCGAACCTGTCCGCCGCCGTGGCGGGCGCCTGCGCGATCGTCATGGACGACGAAGCGCTGTACGCCTATTCGGCGGACGGCACGCTGATTCTTCAGACGGCGCGGACGGCCACCCTCTCGCCCGGCGCCGGCGGGCAGCTGATCCTCTCCGACGGCGATTGGGGCACGGCCTGCGTCGCCATCGTGGAGCCGGACGGCACCGTGCTCGACCGGCGCGACCAGCACCTGCTGGCGCTCTCCGACGACCGGTATGCGTTCATCACCATGCGCGTGGCGTCGTATTCCAGCGACGCGCTCGGCACCATCCGCTATTCCGTCGACTACGACAGCCTGCGCTACGGCCTCATGGACACCGCCGGGCGGGAGATTCTGCCCGCGGAATACCTGGAGATCCGAAGCGCCGGCACAGACCGCTATCTCACCATCGCCGAGGACGGCCTGCGCCTGACCGACGAAGAGGGCAACGTGCTCTGGTCCCATCTCACAGAGGAATAGATTCGGCTTTGGCCTCGCGGGATGACGGCGCGCGATGTCTTGCTCCTCTTTGATCCGAAAACGTGCTTTCCCGAGAGTCGTTGAGAGACCTGCCTGCGATGGAGGTTGGTTTTCCATCCATCTTCTTCAGATATGAAATGCCCCTGCTTCTGATGACAGAAGCAGGGGCTTGGTTATTTGGGCCGCAAAGGACGTCCGTCCTTCCGCGCCAGCGCATCAGGCAAACTCGAGAGCGGTGCCGTTTGCGGCGTTGTACGCCTCGAGCAGCGACGTGCGCACGGCTTCGCCGCCCATCGAGAGGTAGGTCGAGACGTAGTTGTCCCAATCGGCCTCCAGATCCCATTCGCCGGTGATGAATTTGATGCCGGATTCCTTGAGATAGGTCTCGAGGTCGGAGGTGTAGGTCACATAGTCGTTGGAGGTCAGGCCGAGGAACAGGTCGGGATAGACCGCAATGTCGGTATAGATGTCGATCGACTGCTGGTACAGGCGGCTGGAGAAGGTATCGCTCAGCGGCCGGACGAGGTTTTCGACCGGAATATTGTAGAAGAAGCGATAGGCCTGCATGTCGGAGACCTCGTTGCCGAGGGCATCCACGCCGTCGATGCCGAAGTACCAGTCGATGTTGCCTTCCTCATCCTGCGTCCAGAACTGGCCCTCGACGCCGTACATCAGAATGAGATGTCCCTCCGTGCTGGCGGCAAAGTCGATCAGCCGCATGACGGCCTCGACGTTTTCGCTGTCATAGCCGATGGCCATGTAGCTCTCGCAGGGGTCCTGCGCGATGACGCCCGTCTGGCCGTCCGCGCCGACCGGCGGATCGATGACGGCGAGCGAGTCGGTGGGGTTCGTCTCCTCATAGCCGAAGCGGGCGACGACGTTGCCTGCGCCGGACCACCAGCCGGTCCAGAGGCCGAATTCGCCGCGGACGACCTTCTCCTGCGTCTGCTCATAGGTCGCGGTGAACATCTCGGGGTCGATCAGGCCCTCCGCATAGATGTCGCGGATATAGGCCAGCGCGGCCTTGTAGTTGTCGCTCAGCACGTTGGTGACGACCTTGCCCTCGTCGTTGAGGAAATAGCACTGATCGGGGCGGGCGCCGAAGGCTCCGAAGAAGGGCGTCAGGGAGTAATAGGTCTGGGCGCCGCTGAAGCCGTAGGTGTCGTCCTGGCCGTCGCCGTCGGGATCGTTGAAGGTGAACGCGCGCATGACCTCGGTGAACTCATCCAGCGTGGTCGGGATCTCCATGCCGACGTTGTCCAGCCAGTCCGTGCGGATGTTCAGCGAATAGTAGGAGCGCGCCGGCGTCACGCTGGGAATGCCGTAGATCGCGCCGTCGACGGTCGTGCGGGCGAGCATGTCCTCGGCGGTATAGCCGACGACGGAGTTCAGATACTCGACAATGTTCTCGTAGTCATAGACGATGTCCGAGATGTCGTAGAACGCGCCCTCGGCCGCATAGCCCTGGAACGTCGCGGCGTCCATGAAGGCCATCAGGTCGGGGATATCGCCGCCGGTGATGTACAGCGCCAGCTGCTGCTTCCAGTTCTCGCCGCCCTGGATCAGCTCCATGTCGACGCCGATGGTGTCGCGGACGTACTGGCGGGTCATCTCGGTGTATTCGTTCATCGGGCGGGTCGACTGGTAGAACATCGTGATGGTCACCGGTTCCTGCGCCGTTTCGGCCAGCGCCGCCGGCAGCATTGCCAGCGCCATCAACAGGGCGACCAGCAGGGACAGGGTTCTCTTCATAACAGATTCCTCCTTCTATATTGCCTCAGCCGCACCGCGGCGTGCAATCATCCCTTCAGGGAACCGACCATGATTCCCTTGACGAAGTAGCGCTGCAGGAACGGGTAGACGCACAGGATCGGCAGCGCCGTGATGACGATCATCGCGCACTTGAGCATCTCCGAAGGCAGGCTCTGGGTGGCGTCGTCGTAGAGCATGGTGTTGAATTCGCTGCTCATCAGCACCTGGCGGAGAATCGCCTGAATGGGGTAGAGCTCGCGGTCGGTGATGAACAGTATGCTGTAGAAATAGGCGTTCCAGTAGGAGACGGCGTAGAACAGCGTGATCGTCGCGATGGACGGCAGCGACAGCGGCAGCAGAATCCGGAAAAAATAGCCGATGTAGCTCGAACCGTCGATCGACGATGCCTCGTACAGCGCATCCGGCACGCTCTTGAAGAAGTTGCGCAGGATGACCGTGTTGTAGGTGCTCACCGCGAACGGCCAGATCAGCGACCACCGCGAGTTCAGAAGGCCCAGATCCCGCACCTGAAGGTAGAACGGCACCAGGCCCGCGTTGAACAGCATCGTGAACACCGCGAACAGCGTCAGCGCACGGTTGCCCGGCAGCTCCTTGCGGGAGAGCACGAACGCGCTCAGCGACGTGATGACCATGCTGATGGCCGTGCCGATCACGGTAATAAAGATCGTGTTGCCGTAGGCCACGGGGACGAGGTCGTTGCGGAACACCTGCTCGTAGGCGTCCCAGTGGATGCCGTCCGGCCACATCAACACCACCGAATTGGTGACGTGCGAAATCGACGACAGCGAACAGACGATGACGTACCAGAACGGGTACAGCGTGCAGATCAGGATCAGGATCATCAAAATCGTGTTGGCGATCTGGAAGGCGATATCCGCCTTGCTGCGAACTTGCCGGTTGTTCACCAGATTCCCCCCTCTCCGTCCGTGATCTTCTTCGTAATCAGGTTGGTGGAGAGCACCAGCGCGAAGCCGATCAGCGATTTGATCAGCCCGACCGCCGTCGCCATCGAGAAGTTGTTCGTCGAATACAGGCCGACGCGGTAGATGTAGTAGTCGAGCGTCTCGCCGGTCTCATAGACCATTTCGTTGATGAGGATGTAGATCTGGTCGAAGTTGACGCTCAGCAGGTTGCCGACCTGGAGGATCAGCATGACCGAGATCGTCGAGCGGATGCCCGGCAGCGTCACATGCCACAGGCGCGAGAGCCGGCCGGCGCCGTCCATGTAGGCGGCCTCGTAGAGCTGTTCGTCCACGCCGGTGATCGCCGCCAGATACACGATCGCCGACCAGCCCAGGCTCTTCCAGATGCCGGAGATCACCACGATCGTCCGGAACCACGAGTTCATGCCGATGAAGTTCTGCGCCTCGCCGCCCAGCGCCACGACCAGGTTGTTGATCGTGCCGGTGTTCAGCGAAAGCAGCATGTAGACCAGGCCGCCCGCGACCGACCACGAGATGAAGTGCGGGAGATAGCTGATCGTCTGCACGACCTTCTTGAACCGCGGAGTGGTCATCTCGTTGAGCAGCAGCGCGAAGATGATCGGCGCTGGAAAGCCGAAGATCAGGTTCTGCGCGCTGATGATCAGCGTATTGCGGAACGCGCGCCAGAACATCGGCGCGGCGAACATCTGCTCAAAGTTCTCCCAGCCAACCCACGGGCTGTCCGCGATGCCGCGGATGACCGAAAACTTCTTAAAGGCGATGGTGATGCTCGCCATCGGCGCATAGCTGAACAGGATGTACCAGACGGCCACCGGAATGAACAGCAGGTACAGCTGCCAGTACTTCGTCAGCACGCCGCGCAGCGTGAGCTTGTGCGCGCTCTTATAACTCAATGACTTTCCCGTCATAGGCGACCTCAATCCCCTCTCCTTTGAGCATTTCGGCATATTCATCGTGCGGCGGCGTCCAGTGCGGGCAGATGTGCGTCAGATGGAAGCTCGCGCCGGGCTTCCACACGCCGTGCGCATCGAACAGCCTGCGCATTTCGCGAATCTTCTCAAGCGACATGTGGTCGTCCGAGCGCGCGCCCAATCCAAACGTACCCTCCATGATGACGCAATCGTAGCGGTGGCTGAGCACGATGTCGAGCATGTCCGCGTCGTATCCGCCGGTATCCGAGGCGTAGAGCAGCGCCTTGCCGCCGCGCTCGATGATGTAGTTGTGCGAAAACCCGCGAACCGGCGTGTGCCGCGCGCGGATCGGAATGAAGGTCACATCCTGCGCCGCCTGCGCGACGCCGTCCTCGATCGGGTGATAGGCCACGCGCGTGCGCTCCGCCTGCTGCATGACGTTCGGCGCGGCGTACAGCGCCGAACGGACGTGCTCGTTGCCGTAGATGTGCAGCACGGGAAGTTCGGTAAACGTCGGACTGATGTGCGCGCGCATCTCCTCATCGGACAGGCCGCGCAGCTCCGGCGCCATCGCGCGCGTCCAGAGCAGCTCCGGGGCGAAGTGATCCATGTGCGGATGCGTCACCAGCAGGGTGCGAATTCCGGCCGGCGAAATGCCCAGCCGCGGCGCCGCCGACATGAAGTGCGCGTTCATGTCGATCAGCAGGTCGCCGTCGATCAGCGCGCAGCTGTTGCCGCGGATATTGCGGCCGCCCAGCTGCCGGGTGCGCGTGCAGTTCGGGCATTCGCACCACATGCCGGGATAGCCTTCGCCCGCACCGGTTCCGATAAACGTAACTTTCACATAGCACATCTCCCTTATTTTTCACCTTTCATCAGAATTCATGGTATCAAATTCTCCGTTTCCGCACAATATCAATATTTATTATTCGCATTCATGGTTTTACTTCGGCCTCCTTCCATGTCAGGATCCGGTCACGGGGCGGCAAAAAAAGAAGCATCCCTGCGGATACTTCAGGATGTTGACAAAGTCAACAGACTGCCAGAGCGATGAGAAAGTCTGCAAGACAAGGAAGCAAACTTGCAGGCAAGGGAGCTTACTTGGACGTAAGTGACCGCAGACTGCAAGTGCGGCTGACGCCGGAAGCAAAAATTGCCTCTGACTTCTCTCTTGTCAGGGCAATTTTTGCGTTTGCGGGCTTTGGCAGCGCTCTGAAGCACCCCTGCGGATGCTTCAAATCCATCAAAAAAAACGCCTCGCCGCGCGGCGAAGCGGTCTCCCCTGCGGACAGCCGCGGCCGGCGCTCTGCCGGCCGCGGCATAGGTGTCCTCCGGTCTGGAATCTCCTCCTCGAACTCAGGCGGAAGGCGTCGCCGTCAAAGCGGCAGTCGGCGCAACGGTCGGAACCGGCGTGGGCGACGGCGTGAGCGCGGCCGTCGGATCCACCGCGTCCACCGGCGGCGTCGCATCGAGCGCCTCGACTGCCGACGCAGGCTGGGCGGCCTCGCGCAGCCGGTCGGCCAGATCGGCCATCTGATCGGGCAGCACGGCCAGCGCCACAACCATCAGCACGGCGGCGATGACCATCCACAAGAGCGCCGCCTGCGCGAAGCTCTTCTTCGAGGACGATTTTGCAAAGATCCAAAAACAGATCAGCGCAATGAGATTCACGCCCGGGATGGCGCACAGCAGCAGCGTGCCCATCCAGTTCAATACGGAAATTCGGGATTTCTTTGCGCGGGCCATGGTCAGCGCTCCTTTCGACGGGTTCCGGGCTCCTTCCGGCAGCCTCTCCTTCCATTATACATGCCGAGCGCCGCTACGTCAAATCCAGCGCGGAGAATATCGAAGAATTGTCATGTTTGACCGCCATCCGCCAGCGGAAGCGCATTTGCAAACATCCGCTTTGCGTTGTCCCAGAGGATCTGTTCGCGCTCGTCCCCATCCAGCGGCAGGCGGAAGAACCTCTCAAGCTCCTCCCCCGGCGTCCAAGCCGGATAGTCGCTGCCGAAAAACACGTGATCCACGCCGTATCCCCGCAGGATTCGAACTGCCGTCTCGCCATCGAGCGCAAAGAGCGAGCTCGAACAGTCGGCATACACCCCCGATCCGATCAGCGCGCGCGACGACTTCTCCCAGCTCGTCCAGCCACCCAGGTGCGCGCAGATCAGCGTCAGGTCCGGCACCTTGTCGAGCATGCGCAGCACGCGCTCCGGCGCGGAGTTGTCCAGATGCATGTCGCCGCAGTGCATCAGCACCGGCAGCCGCCCCGCCAACAGCCCAAGCAACCGGATGGCCCGCGGCTCATCGACCAGAAACCGCTGGCACTCTGGATGCAGCTTGACGCCGGCAAAGCCCTTTTCCACGACGTCCTCCACCGCGGCCTCCAGATCCGGCATGTCCGGATGCAGCGACGCAAATGGCACAAAGCGCCTGGGATGCGCCTGCGCGACGCCAAGGATATAGCGGTTGATGCTCTCCGCATGGTGCGGCGTGGTCGCCACGGAATGGATCGCTGCGGCGCGGATCTCCGCCTCGTCCAGCTTGGAAATCAGCGTGTCCAGCCGGCCGTCGTTCTGGATGGGCACGCCGTCGTAGGCCTCGCTGATGGCGCGCACCGCGTGCGATGCGATGGCGTCGGGGTAAATATGGGCGTGAATATCGAATACTCTTTTCAATTTCATTCCGCTCCCGCTCGTTCGTTTCATGCATCCCGCTCGGGGTGCGATCGACATTATACCCTCTCAATCGGTCGTTGTCCATGTGAAATTTGTTCCCATTTTTTCATGTTTATCCAAAATTTAACATTAAATCGCTGCTTTCGGAGAAAAACATCGCAATTTTGACACACTTTTCGCATATAATACATTCATAAATTATTGTAGGAAAAGGGGCTTGGTTCCATGGCACGATCGAAGCGCGGGCTTCTGGGCGCGATTCTCGTGATTCTGATGCTCGCAATGATGATTCCCACGGCAAGTGCCGCCAGTGTCAACGCCTATATCAACCGCTCTACGCAGGTTTATATTTCCCCCTCCACGTCGAGCATGAGCGTCACCGTTCCCGCCAACATGCAGGTCAATTTCACGGCGATGAACGGCGGATGGGCGCAGGTTAAGAACGGCTCCGTTACAGGTTATGTCCCGCTGCAGTATATCACGCTGATGAGCGGAATGAAGGGATATATCACCAAGGAAACCAAGATCTACCAGTCGGCATCGAAATCGTCGCTGAGCGCTGGTCCGCTGCCGGTCAACACGGTAGTCTACGTCGTCGGCGTCGAGAACGGCTTCTGGCGCGTCAAGAATTCCGATGGCAGCGTGCTGGGCTATGTGCCGGGCGACTGCGCAAGCCCGAATCCCGTCGAGCAGAGCGTCGATCCGCGCGACTATGTCGTCGTGATGGATTGGTTCGACGGCGGCAACCGCGTGCTCAAGCGCGGCGAATACGGCATGGTCTATGACATCCAGTCCGGCGTGTTCTTCAACATCAAGCGCATGGGCGGCACGAACCACGCCGACATCGAACCGGCTACGCTGGAAGATACCGCCAAGCTGTACTCCATCTGCGGCGGCGAGTATTCGTGGGATTCCCGTCCGGTGATCCTGATTGCCGGCGGAAAGTTCGTCGCCTGCGCGATGAACACCATGCCCCATGGCGATGAGACGATTTATGACAATGGATACGACGGCCAGTGCTGCCTGCACATGGTCAACAGCCGGACGCACGGTTCGGACAAGGTCAACGAATCGCATCAGGAAGCCATCCGCGACGCGTATATGTGGGCGCATTCCTGAAAACCAGAAAGAATAAAGAGCCGTCCTCGCAACGAGGGCGGCTCTCCGTTTGTCAAAGAAGCCGCATTGCTGTGCGGCCTGTTTCCCCAGCAACGGATGATAGGAATGAAAAGCTCCATTGCAGAACAAGTATCGTTCAAACGGTCTCGCTCCGGATTTCAACTGGGGCAAGACCGTTTTTCTATGAAATACGCGCAAAGTTGCAGGAATGAATGGACTCGGCAATAACCTCCTGCCGCAGTTCCCATTCTGCAGCAGGAGGTCTCTTTTGTCCGCCGCCGGGAAAACAGGTCATTCGGCGGGGAATTGTGCGTTTACTTTGCCAGCGCCGCGGCGGTCTTGGCCGCGAGCTGGGCGTTGTTGTAGACCAGGCGGATGTTGGAGGCGAGGCTGTCGCCGCCGGTGATGTCCTTGACCTTCGCCAGCAGGAAGGGCGTGGTCTGCTTGCCGTGGATGCCGAGGCGCTTGCTCTCCTCGATGGCCTCGTCGATGGCCTTGTTGATGACATCGGGATCCATCGAATACTCCTCGGGGATCGGGTTGGTGACCAGCATGCCGCCGCGCAGGCCCATGTCGAGCTTCGCCTGGAACGCCGCGGCCAGCTCCTCGGGGGTGTCGATGCGGTAGTCCACACCGAAGCCGGACTTGCGGGTGTAGAACGCCGGCAGTTCGTCCGTGCCATAGCCGATGACCGGCACGCCCTTCGTCTCGAGGTACTCCAGCGTCAGCCCGAGATCGAGGATCGACTTCGCGCCCGCGCAGATAACCATCACGCCGGTCTGCGCCAGCTCCTCGAGATCGGCGGAGATGTCCATGGTGACCTCCGCGCCGCGGTGCACGCCGCCGATGCCGCCCGTCGCGAACACGCGGATGCCGGCCATTTCGGCGATGATCATCGTGGTGGCCACGGTGGTCGCGCCGTCCATGCCGCGCGCCACGATCACCGGCAGGTCGCGGCGGGAGGCCTTCGTGACCTCATAGCCCTTCTTGCCGAGGTGCTCGATTTCATCGCGCGACAAACCGGCCTTCAGGCGGCCGCCGATGATGGCGATGGTCGCCGGCGTCGCGCCGTTCTCGCGGATGATCTTCTCGACGTTCAGCGCCGTCTCGACGTTCTGAGGGTAGGGCATGCCGTGGGAGATGATCGTGGATTCCAGCGCCACTACGGGCTTGCCGGCGTCCAGCGCCGCCTTGACTTCGGGCGAGATGTCCAGATATTTGTTCAAGTTCATCGGATATTCCTCCTCATTGGAATGGTCAGGGCCTGTCTGAAGGGGAAAACGCAATTTCGAGGGTCTTCCGCCGCTGCACGGCGCCGGGAGTTTCGGCGGGAGCAGGGCGAAGGATGCGTCGAAATCGGTTTCCAGCGATCTCGAACAGGTCTTGGGAAAAAGCGCGCCGCAGAGGAGCGCCGCGCGGGATGCCGGGTGAGGTGGGCGGTTCGCGCCCGAGGGAAAGCGACCGGCCTTGCGCCGGACAGCGCACGAGCGCCGCGCGCCTCCGGGGATGCCTCGTCGGAGAGACGCGCCGCCGCAGGACAGAGGTTTGCGGCCCGGATGCGCGAAACTGGACAGCGTCCAGCGAGTCTGTGTAGCCAGCGCGACTGTCGTGTCGAAAGCGGCCAATCGAAGCGGGCCGATTACACGCCTCCGGGGATGCCGCGCCGGAGGGACGCGCCGCCGCAGGACAGAGGTTTGCAGCCCGGATGCGCGAAACTGGACAGCGTCCAGCAAGTCTGTGCAGCCAGCGCGACTGTCGGAAGCGCCAATCGAAGCGAGCCGATTGCGCAGAGTCGAAGTTGATCAGATGATCCCGCGCAGCTCGTCCATGCGCCGCTCGAGGCGCTCGGGGGACATCTCCGGGCTGACCGTCTCCATCGATTCCATCGCGATGGTGGCGGCGGCCATGCCGGCCAGCGCCGTCTCGGCCAGCGGCAGGTTCTGCAGGCGCGCCCACGCCAGCGCCGCGGTGAACGCATCGCCCGCACCGGTGGCGTTGACCACGCGCGGATGTCCTCCGGGGAGGATGTGCGTTCCGTGCGCGTCGGCGCAGCAGACGCCCCGTGCGCCCATCGTCAGAAATACGCGCCGGACGCCCCTGTCCAACAGCGCCTGTGCGGCTTTCGCCGCGCTGCCGGCGCCGGTGACTGGAATGCCCGTCAGGAGTTCGGCCTCGATGCCGTTGGGCTTGAGCGCATCCAGATGGGAAAGCGCCGGTCTGAGCCGCGCAGCCTTCGCGGCCGAAACCGCGTCGGCGATCACCGGGACGGTCAGCGTCCGGGCGAGCCATTCGATCGTCCGCTCCGGAAGGTTGGCGTCCAGCACCACCAGCGCCGCGCCCTGAAGCGCGTCCAGCGCCGGGGCGAGTTGTTCGACGGTCATGCGGTCGTGAATGCCCATGTCGTTGACGGCGAGGGTCATGTCGCCGCCGGCATCGGCGATGAAGAGGTAGGTCGACGTCGCCTCGTCCGGGAAGTGCACCGCATGCGCAAGGCCGACGCCTGCGCGCGCGCAGTCCTCGCGAATCATGCCGGCGTGGGCGTCGCCGCCCAGCGCTGTGACCAGCTCAACCGAAAGCCCCATCCGCGCGGCGTTGCAGGCGATATTCCGGCCCACGCCGCCCATCGAAATCCGCACGCGCCCGGGATTGGAATCGCCCATCACGGCCTTGCCCGAAGGAAAGCCGCCGATATCGACGTTCGCTGCGCCCACAACCGCTATGTATGCCATGCTTTCAACATCCTCTGTTCGCTCGGTCGGCCCGCGACAATCACATCGAGCCTGATTTTCATTATAGCACGCCCCCGCGGCGCGCGCAAGCGATTTTCCAGACCAGTTGTTAAATCGCGCGCGCGGAATGGAAGTTTCACTCTCCTGGGACGGGCTTGCGCAGGCGCACAAGCCGCGGAATCGAACCATTGTCACCGGTCGGGCGATGATGAGCGCGGTGTGCCCTGAGCGCGCTTGCCGCGAGATCAAGGCGCTGCGGCGAGGGTAGGTAGAGGGTTTGCGTGACCATCGAGAGCGTCATCTCCGCGCCATCATGCGCGACAGGGCGGGGAATTGTACGACCGGCGAGAGCGTCATCTCCGCGCCATCATGCGCGGCAGGTACGGTTGGATTGCGCGACCGGCGAGAGCGTCATCTCCGCCGCCATCATGCGCGGCAGGTGCGGGCGGGTTGCGCGACCGGCGAGAGCGTCATCTCCGCCGCCATCATGCGCGGCAGGTGCGGGGGGAATTGTACGACCGGCAAAAGCAACATCTCCGCCGCCATCATGCGCGGCAGGACGGGTGGGTTGCGCGCAAACGGTTGACGTTCGCAGGTGGAACGAAGCGAGCGCCCTGCGCAATGGCAGGGCGCCCGGCGGTGAGGAATTACAGGCGGTCGTAGTGATAGACGGGATTGACCGCCTCGACCCATTCGGCGAGGGTGTTGTCGTAGGTGTCGTTCAACTTCGTATTCAGCGCGGATTCCTCGATCTCTGCGCGGACGGTCTCGAGATCGACGGCGCCGGCCGGAATGTCCGAATCGTAGTAGATGATGTGGATGCCGTTCTGGCCATAGACCGGCTCGCTGATTTCGCCGATGGACTCAATGGACATTGCGCCCTCGGTGAAGGCCGGATCCCATGCGGTCGAATTGGCGCTGACGGCATAGCCGTTGGTCGCGGTCGGCTCGTTCTCCATGCCCGGATCCTCGTTGTACTGGTCGATCAGGTCGGAGAAGGACGTGCCGGAATTGAACGCATCGATGACTTCCTGCGCGGTGGGCAGCAGCTCCTCGTACAGCGCGGTCAGCTCGGCCTCCACGTCGGCGATCTCGGCGTTGATCTCCTCTTCGGTGCGGGCAGGCGCTTCGGTGGCCTCAGCGGCGGTTTCGCCGGTGGTCTCGGCGGCAGCCTCGTCCGTAGCTTCAGCGGTGGCCTCAGCAGCAGTTTCGTCGGTGGCTTCAGTGGTGCTTTCATCGGTAGCTGCGGCGGCTTCCTCAGCGGCGGTCTGGAGCGCTTCGAGTTCCTCATTCAGCGTGTCCAGCGTGTCCTGAAGCTCGGAATAGCGGGTGGCCTGATCGTCGGTGAATTTGATCAGCACATGGCGAACCATGCGGTATCCCTCGGGGTTCCAGACGATCGTGTCGCCGTTGTTGCGGCTGGTATTGTAGGTGGAGTCGTCGGCAAAGGACGCCTCCTGCTCGGCGACCAGCTCGTCGAAGGCGGCCTGGATGTCCTCCTCCGTGACGGTCACGTCGGCGGTAATGTAGTTGTACAGCTGCTCGCTGACGTAGTTGTCGATCAGGGTTTCGAGCAGCGCGTCCTCGGTGTAGCCCATGGCCTCCAGATTGGTGATGCATTCCTCGCGGATTTCCTCGTCGGTCAGGTCGTCGGAGGCGAAGTAATCCCAGACGCTCGTGACGTAGGATTCAAAATTGGCGGCGGCCTCTTCGGTCAGGCCGGCCATCGTCTCGTCGTCGAGCTGATCCAACCCCAACTCCGTGGCCTTCGCCTCGAGCACGGCGTCCTGCAGCAACGTCTCGGCGATCAGCTGCTTGTAGACGGTATCGTAGCCGTAGTCGGCCAGCGAGACGCCGTAGTAGCTCGAAAACTGGGAATCGACGCCGGCGTATTGCTCGAGAATGTCGTCCAAGAAGACCACGCCGCCATCGTATTCGACGATGACCTGCGCGTCATAGTAGGGCTGATACAGCTCAACCTGCGTCTCAAGCTCGGCGATGCGCTCGTTGGCGGCGTCGAGCTGCGCCTGAAGGTCTCCGTCCTCCTCGGCAAAGGCCATCGCGCCGCAGAGCGCGAGCGCCAGAACGAGGCACAGAACTTTCCTGATCATCATGTACTACCTCCACAAATTTTGTTTCCACAGCGGGAACTGTTCTGATTATAGCACAACTGTGCGCGGGGAGACAATGGCGGACGCCGGAAATTTCAAATTTGTTCATAAGTTTGTATCGCGATTGTCCGGATTCGAGCGCCTGTGGGCGCGGAAGATCAACACCTTGCTGAGAATGTAGTTGAGCACGATGACGATGATGTTGGCAAAGATCTTCACGCCTGTGCCCCATATGTCCAACGCGTCCATGCCAAAGGCGACGGCCTCCGGCGACGGAAACAGAGACGCGCCGATCCTGTCGACCCCGATGAGCATGATGGCCTGGTCGATCAGGCCCGTGCCGATGCGGCAGAGGATGAACGAACCAAATTCCCGAAGCGCGGCCCTGCCGTGCGCGCGGCTCAGGAACACCCAACGGCGGTTGGTAAAGTAGGCGAACAGGATGGAAACCGCCAGCGCGATGCCGTTTGCCCAGCCAGTGGACAGGCCCTGCACGCTGAGCAGGCTGTAGCCGGCGATGTTGACCAGCGTGGTCAGCACGCCGAAGAACAGATAGGTCACTTTTTCGCGCTCGCGGCGCAGCAGATTGAACAGGCGTTGCACGCAGGTTTTCCTCCCTTGGCGGATGATGACGGCAGCCCTTTGGAAGCGGCCGTCCGCTCACAGTATACCGCCGCACGCGCGGCATGTCCACCCAATTCGTGTAAAGCAGCCCGTCAAAAGCGCGCCCTCTTTGCGAGGACGGCGCTCAGGCCGTGAACGTTCGGGCGGTTCCTGCGCGGCGGGGATTGCCCCTGTGTGATGCGCTTTACTCCGAGAAAGAGCGCGGTGTGTTCGGAGCTGGCGGTGAAGCGCGTTGGAAGGATTTCGTCACCCGCCCGCCGCAAACCATCTTCTCAAACTGCGCGCCGCCGGGAATTTATATGGAAAAAACATCCCACAGGCTCCCCCGCACATGCGGACGGCCAGCCGCTCATCCCCGCCTGTGGCCGCAAAAATCCCCCGCTCTCATACTGGCGGGAAGGGCCTTGCATGGAAATCCACCGCCCGGGAAGGCGGCGGATCTTCTTCAAACGATCTCCACGCGATATTTCTCCAGCCAGTGATTCACCTGAAGCATGTAGGCGATGGTCTGCGGGATGGTCATCAGCTGGCCATACCACGGCGTCGAGCGCTCGGCGGTCAGCAGGCCGCGCAGGGCCTCCCGGTCGGCGATCTCCAGAATTGGCGCGTTCGGATCGGCGAGCACGCGGCGCAGCCGCTCGGAGACCAGCGCGAGGTAGGCCGGATGGTGCGTCTTGGGATAGGGGCTCTTCTTGCGCCAGAGCACCTGCTCGGGCAGCACGCCCGCCATCGCATGACGCAGCAGGCCCTTCTCGTGGCCGTCGCGATCCTTGAACGCCCACGGCACGTTGTACAAATATTCCGCCAGCCGGTGGTCGCAGAACGGCACGCGCACCTCGAAGCCCGACGCCATGCTCATGCGGTCTTTGCGGTCGAGCAGCGTCTGCATGAACCAGTGGAAGTTCAGGTGGTACATCTCGCGCATCCTGCGGTCGACGTCGGAATCGCCATCCAGCGGCTGCGCCATGGCGACCGTCTCGCCGTAGCGCGCGGCGACGTAGTCCTCGGCCTCGCCGCGCAGCGCCTCGGGCAGAAACGACGCCCGCCACGCCGTCGACTGCGCCCAAGGGAAGCCCTGCCGCGCGCGGATCTTCGGATCGCGATACCAGGGATAGCCGCCGAACAGCTCGTCGGCGCACTCGCCGGACAGCCCGACCGTCGCGGTCTTCTTCATCTCGCGGCAGAGCAGCAGCAGCGACGCGTCCACGTCGGCCATGCCGGGCAGGTCGCGCGCATCCACGGCGTCGTACAGCGCGTCGGCCAGCGGCTCCGTCTCCAGCAATACGCGGTGGTGCGGCGCGCCGAGCGCGCGGTTCATGATCTCGACGTAGGCCGCGTCCTGTTCCGGCTGGAATTTGCCGGCGGTGAAGTAGCGGTCGTTCTCGGCGTAGTCGACGGAGAACGTCTGGAGCTGCTCGCCGCGCGCGGCCAGTTCCGGCTGTGCCAGCGCACAGATCAGGCTCGAATCCAGTCCGCCGGACAGAAACGCGCACACCGGCACGTCGGACGCCAGCTGCCGCCGCACGCTGTCCTCGAGCAGGAAGCGCACATGCTCGGCGGTCTCCTCGAAGCTCTCGCGGTGTTCCTCCTCGCGCAGCGACCAGTAGGGCGCGATGCGCAGTCCGTCCCGGCCGAAGTAGCCGAAGTGGCCCGGCCGGAGCTCCTCCACGCCCTCGAACACCCCGCAGCCCGGCGTCCGCCCGGGGCCGATCAGCATGATCTCCATCAGTCCCTCCCGGTTCAGCCGCGGCCGGACAGCCGGATGGCACAGCAGCGTCTTGATCTCCGAGGCGAACAGAAGGCCCATCTCGCCCAGCGCGAAGAAGAGCGGCTTGACGCCGATGCGGTCGCGCGCGAGGAACAGCCGCTGGCGGATCGACTCCCAGACGGCAAATGCATAGATGCCGTTGAGCCGCTCCAGGCACTTCTCGCCCCACTCGGCGTAGGCGTGCAGCAGCACCTCGGTGTCCGAGTGTCCAACGAACACATGGCCCAGGGGTTCCAACGAGCGCCGCAGCTCGCCGGCGTTGTACAATTCGCCGTTGTAGACCAATACATAGATCTCGCCGCGCCACTCGAGCCGCATGGGCTGCCGGCCGCCCTCCGGGTCGATCACGCACAGCCGCGCGTGCAGCAGCGCCGCGCACGCATCCATGTAACTCCCCCACTGATCCGGCCCGCGCTGGCGCATCGATTCGAGCATCTTCCGATAGAGCGCCTCGTCGTTCTGCGCGAGCTGTCCTAAAAAACCAACCTGTCCCGCAATTGCACACATGAAAACATCCCTCCCGTTCGCGGGCGCAACCGCCCCGACACCGCCAGACTATGACGAGAAGAAAATTTGGGTGCGCGGGCTTGACAGGCGTATCATCGTGTGATATACTGTACTTGTTCACGTGATACAGTTGTGTTGGAATGGAGGGATGCGCTTGGAGATCGTGGTGAGCAACAAGGTGAGCACGCCGCTGTACGAGCAGATCTCCTCGCAGATCAAATCGGCGATCATGAGCGGGACGCTCAAGCCGGGCGACGCGATTCCGTCGGTTCGGGCGCTGGCAAAGTCGCTGCACATCAGCGTGCTGACGGTGCAGCGGGCCTACGCGGCGCTTCAGGAGGACGGCTTCATCGAGACCTCGGCGGGCAAGGGCTGCTATGTCTCGGCGCAGAACCAGGACTTTTACCTGGAGGAGCAGCAGAAGCGCATCGAGGCGCGGTTTGCCGAGGCGATTGAAATCGCGCGGGCGAGCGGAATTGGACTCGACCGGCTGGTCGCGCTGCTCAAGCTGCTGTATGAGGAGGATTCGTAAATGGGCGAAAATATCTGTGAAATTCGGAACCTGTCGAAGCGCTACGGCGATTTCGCGCTCGAGCGCGTGAGCTTTGACATCCCGCGCGGCGCAATCGTCGGGCTGATCGGCGAAAACGGCGCGGGCAAGTCGACGACGATCAACTGCCTGCTCGGTGAGGTCGCGCCGGACGGCGGCGAGATCCGCATCTTTGGCCGGGACCTCGCGGACGAATCGGTCCGCGACCGCATCGGCGTGGTGTTCGACGAAAACCACTTTCCCGAGATCTTCACGCCGGCGGAAATCGGCCGGTTCATGGCCGGCATCTATTCGGACTGGGACGCGGACGCCTATCGCAGCCGCCTGACGAATTTCGGGCTGCCGGAGGACAAGAAGACCGGCGAGTTCTCGCGCGGCATGAAGGTCAAGCTGGCGTTTGCCGTCGCGCTGTCGCACAATGCTGAGTTTCTGGTGCTCGACGAGGCGACCAGCGGACTCGATCCCGTCGTGCGCGACGACATCCTCGACGCCCTGCTCGAATTCGTGCAGGACGAGCGGCATTCGGTGCTGGTCTCGTCGCACATCACGAGCGACTTGGAGAAGATCGCCGACTACATCGCGTTTCTGCACCGGGGAAAGCTGGTGTTCTGTCTGCCGAAGGACGAGCTGGCCGACGAGTACGGCGTCGTGCACTGCGGCGCGGCGGACTTCGAGCGGCTGGAACCGGAGATCGTCGTCGCATGGCGGCGGGAGGAATTTCAAACCCGCGCGCTGGTTCGGAACCGCGCCCGCGCGGCAGAGCTGCTCCCGGACGCGATCGTCGCGCCGGCGGAGCTGGATGAAATCATGTTGTTTTACGCAAAGGGGGATTTCGCATGAAGGGCCTGTTCATCAAGGATTTCCTGACGCTGCGGCGCAAGTACGGCCCCGTCCGCATCGCGATGGACGTGCTGCTGATCGCCGTGCTGATGATCGCATTTGGGGCAAACGGCGCGATCTGGGTCAGCTTCGTGCTCGTGCCGGTCGAGGCGATGACGATGTGCATGACGCTCACCAACTGCGACGAACAGTGGAAATGGCAGAAGTACGCCTTCGCACTGCCGGTTTCCCGGGCGCAGATCGTCCGCGCGCGCTATCTGACCGCAGGCGCGCTGGCCGGCATTGGCTTCGCCGCATCGCTGGCCGTCAACGCGGCCGCTGCGCTCGCATTCAGCGCCTACCCGCCGGTGCTTCACCTGCTGCTTGCCGCGGCATCGCTGTGGCTTACGCTGTTCGCACTGGCGCTCGTGCTTCCCGCGGGGCTGTCCCGCGGCGCGAACGCGGGCTTCGCGGCGATGTTTGCGGTGATCCTCGCGCTGCTCGTGCTCTTCGGCGCTGCGGGCTTCAGCGCACAGGCCGCCGGCAGCGCGCTGGCCTTCGCCGCCCGCCATGTCGAAGTTGCGCTTGTGCTGGCCATCTGCGCCGTCGCAGCCGCCTGCGCACTGTCCTATGGAATCTCCGTCCGGCTGTTGCGCCGCGCACGGGCTTAGGTACGGCGTCTCTGCCCACTGCGCGGCGGGGAAGGTGGGTTCACGGCGAGCCGCCTTCTCCGCCGCAGCTTTTCCCGCCCACGCTGGCAAGCCGTCGATTAGGTGAATCAATCCGGCAGGCAGCCAAAGCGTATTCTCCCCCTTACCCCTTCCCCGCCCACGCTGGACGAGCGGCACGGGCGGATTAGCTGAGAGATCGGCCATCTCGCACATGCGAATTCATGTCCAAACCGTCCGAGGTTCACCGAAAAATGCAAACAAACAGCTCCCGCTTTCCACAAAGCAGGAGCTGTTTTTCCGAAACAGATCAGCCCTTGACGGCGCCGGCGGTGAGGCCGGAAACCAGCGTCTTCTGTCCGATCACGAACACGAGAATCGACGGAATCATGACGATCGTCGTGCCGGCCATGATCGTGCCAAACGCCTGTCCATCGGCGTTTTGCAGCATGCCGATACCGAGCTGAACGGTGCGGCATTCGACGCTGTTGGTCACCAGCAGCGGCCACAGGTACTGGTTCCAGACGGAGATGAACGTCTGGATGCCGACCGCGCCCAGCGAGGGCAGCGTCAGCGGCATGGCCACGCGGATGAAATACTGGAAGCTGTTGCAGCCGTCAATTTCTGCAGCCTCAGCCAGTTCCGAAGGAAGCGATTTATACGCCTGACGCATGTTGAACACGCAGAACGCGCTCGTCATATAGGGCAGGATCAGCGGCCAGAGCGTATAGGGCTGCTTGAGCAGACCCCAGCCGGAAACGGTCAGGTAGTTGGAGATGATGATCGCGTTTCCGGGGATCATCATCGTCGCCAGAAAGATTTTGAAAATCGCATTCTGACCCTTGAACTTCAGACAGCCGAACGCATAGCCGGCCATCGAACCCGTGATCAGCTGCAGCGCCATGCACGAGCAGGAGACGATGATCGAATTGAGGATGAACTGAAACAGCGGTGCCTGATCCAGCGCCTTCTGATAGTTCTCGATATTTAGGGACGTCGGAATGACCTTGAGCTGGAAAATCTCCTGCTCGGTCAAAAAACTCGTCAACACGCAGTAAACCAGCGGCGAAATGATCAGCAGCGCAAGAATAAACGCAACGACGCCGGCAATCGGGTTGTTCTGCTTGACCTTGGAAGCCGTAATCTTCATCGTCGTTCCCTTTGCCATCAGTACGTCACCTTCTTTTCTGCCTTGAACTGAATCGCCGTGAGAATAAACAGAATCACAAACAGGATGACGGAGCGCGTCGCACCAGAGGCATAGCGCATATACTCAAACGTCTCCGTATAAATGCTAAAGACCAATGTAGTCGTATAGCGTCCCGGGCCGCCATCCGTCATCAGTCGGATCTGGGCGTAAGCCTGGAAGGAATTGATGACGTTGATGACCAGCAGGAAGAACAGCGTCGGGGAGATGCTCGGCAGCGTAATGTACCAGTGCTTCTGGAAGAAATTGACGCCTTCAATGCTGCCGGCTTCATACAGCGAGACGTCCACGCTCTGCAGCGCGGCAATGACGAACAGATAATTCATGCCGATGTTCATCCAGACCGTGACCATGGCAATCGATGGCAATGCAAGCTTCATGTCGCGCAGCCACCGGAAATTGGTGCCCAGAATCTGGTTCAGAATACCCATCGTGGGATTGAAGATGAACGTCGCGATGACCGCAATGCACGCGGACGAAATCGCCATGGGCATGGCGTATACGGCGCGAACAAACGCGCGTCCGCGGAACGCCTCATTGGCGAGGATTGCCGTAAGCGTACCCATCACAATCGAACCGACGACGACCATGATCGCGTATTTGAACGTAACGCCAATGGCGAACCACATGCTCGAATCGGTCAAAGCAGTCGCAAAATTGGAAAACAGCGGATTTGCCCAGCTGAGAATATTGCCCGAATTGTCCGTCACGCTCAGGCTCAGGATGATCGTCTTCACGAACGGATAAAAGACGAAGAGAATAAACAGCGCCAACGACGGAAGAATGTAGAAGTAGGGCGTAATGTCGTGGAAAGTCAGCCCTTTCTTTTTCACCGTCTGCTGCGGAAGATTCGTAGTCATTGCAATCCCTTCCTTATGGAGAGTTTCAAAGAAAGGAAGCAAACGGAGAAGTTTGCTTCCTTTCACTTCTCAAGCCCTAAGCCTTGTGAGAATCAGGAGGTAAGGCAATTAGGCCGCTTCACCAGTGGTGTTGTAGGTTTCGATCGCAGCATTGGAACGGGCTGCCATTTCAACCATCGCATCCTCAACCGTGCCATAGCCGCCCTGCAGGTAGAGGTCGAACTCCTCCTGCCAGATCTGGCGCAGCTCGGCGTTGACGCCGGTGAACAGGCTGCCGGTCAGGTTGCTGACCTCAGACGCATTCAGCTGATCCAGCGCGACCTGCGCGTTCGGATTCTCCTCGAGGTAGGTCACATACTCCGGAACCTCATAGGCGCTGGAGTTGGCCGCATAGTAGCCGGTGGCCATCGAGAAGTTCGCAGCCGGCTCGGCGGAGGACATGAACTTCATGAACTCCCAGGTATCGGCCTGGCGCTGCTCGTCGCCCGTGCGGACCATCCACAGGTTGCCGCCGCCGACGATCGCACGATCCGGGCGCTCATCGAGCACAGAGGGCAGGAAGGCGGTGCCAACTTCGAAGGACGAACCATTGGTGATGGTCGCCAGCTGAGCGGTGGACTCGAAGGTGATGGCGGTGGTGCCGGCCATGAACGCAGCCTTGGAGCCGTCGTTGTCAACGCCGAAGTTGTAGCACACGCCGTCGTCCACCAGCTTCTTCCAAGCTTCCATGACGAGCTTGCCGCCGCCATTGCTGTCATACTCGATCGCAGTCGCGGTGTCCGCGCGGCCGTTCTCGTTGTTGACGTAGTAGTAGCCCGCGTTGGACAGCAGCGCCTCGAAGAACCAGCCGTAGATGGACAGGCCCATCGCGTACTGCGGGTTGCCCTCGACGCTCGTCAGCTGCTCGGCAATGGCTTCGATCTCGGCGAACGTGGTCGGGATCTCGGTGATGCCAGCCGCATCAAAAGCGGTCTTGTTGTAGTACATGATCGGGGAAGACGGATTGAACGGCAGGCAGAGGAACTGGCCGTCAACCGTGTAGTAGTTGCGCAGCATCGGGTTCAGGTCTTCAATGTCCATGAACGGATCCTGATCGAGCATCTCCTGGAAGGGGATGACCCAGTCGACATCCGCGAGGTAGGCGGTCGCCATCTCGAACATCTGGAACACGTCCGGGCCTTCGCCGGCAGGGACAGCGGCCTTGATCTTGATCAACGCGCTGTCATAGTCGCCCTGGAAAGTCGCATTGCAGAAGATTTCGCTCTGGGACTCGTTGAACGCATCGACGTTCGCCTGCAGCGCATTGCCGATGTCGCCGCCGGAAGTGTGCCAGAACTCAATGGTTCTGGCCTCGCCCTCAGCGCCCGCGACGGCCGCAAACGACAGAACCATCAAAAGCGCCAGGGTCAGAGAAAGGAACTTTTTCATAGATACCAGTCACTCCTTTACGTATTTGGTTAATGCACGTTCACTTCCTTGTGCAAAATGCACGCGCACCAATCACATTATTTATTCTAACAGACTTCAGAACGTTTGTCAATGTAATTGGCTGGGTTTTGACAAGAAAATTTGATCTGTTCTTGATCTCCTCTTGATTCAAACAGCCGTTTGCGCCTTCCGTCCATCAGAATCGGGGCCCGGCCGCCATGAAGATCCGCTCTCCACATCAGGCTTTCGCCTCCGCGCGCAGTCTGCCCGCGCGCACGCCGCCGGGTTCCCTCCTCGCGCGAAAAAGCCCCGCGCGTTGGTTTTAGTGTAACACGCCGGGGCGATTCTGTCAATTTCGTTAGAATCCAGATTAAATCAAATGTATGTTTTTTGGAAATCACCGGGGAAGGCTGTGCCCGCGGCCGCTCTGCTTGGGGTCCGTGAGCGATTCGTCAATATAGTCGGCGATGCGGTTGAGCAGGCCGAGCGCCTGCACGGCCGCCTCCTCGCCCAGCCGCGCGATGGCCTGATCCACCAGCGCGATCGACCGCGCATGCACGGCCTCGAACTGGCCGAGGTTCTCCTCCTTCAGCCGGATGTACGCCTTGCGCCGGTCGTCCTTCGCCGGAAAGCGCTCGATCATGCCGCGCCGCTCCAGCGACGCGAGCACCTTGTTCATCTGCGACTTCAGAATGCGCGTCTTGCCGCACAGGTCGGTCGCCGTCAGATAGGTGTCCGGCGATTCCTGACGCTGCCGGTACAGCAGGTTGCAGACGTGCGCTTCATTATAGGGAATGGTGGAGACGATGCGCTCGTTGTTCACCACCGACGACAGTTTCAGCCATACCGCCAGCAATTCTTCATTCAGATTTTCCATAGGCCCTCCTTGCAATCGCCGCAGGGGTGTGCTATAATCCTCAAAGTTCATTATATAAACCATTCTACTGCCCAAACCGACGTTTGTCAATGTCCTAGGAGGAGTTTTATGAAAAGTCTGATCGTTTCGGCCGTCCTTCAGGTGCTCTACCGCGCGCTGAACGCGCTCGCGCGGCGCGATCCGGCGGTGGCCGCGGAGCTTGCGCAGCTTCCGGAGGGCGCCTGCGTGCGCATTCGCGCGGGGCTGGACGGGCGCGCGCCGCAGCTGACGCTCGTGCGCCGCGGCGACGGCGTGGCAAAGGCCCGCCCGGACGCGCCGGCGGACATCGAAATCGCGTTCAAGAGCCTGTCGGGCGCGTTCCGCGTGTTCGTCGGGCTGGAGTCCGTCGGCCGCGCCTACTGCGAGCACCGCTTTGTGCTCAAGGGAAACATCAACGAGACGATGTGCCTCGTGCGCGCCATCGAGATCGCCGAGGGCTACCTCTTCCCCCGCGTGTGGAACCGCCGCATCTTAAAGCGCAAGGTCGAGAAGCGCCTGCCGACGATCGCGGTCTACGCGCTGGCGCTGTGCGGGAGGTGAGCCGATGCGGTACTTTGAATTCTACAATCCCGTTCAGATCTGCGCCGGCGACGACGCGCTGGGCAACCTGAAGTACGCCGCCGATTCCCTCGGCATCCGGCATCCGCTGCTTTTGACGGACGAGACCCTGACGAAGCTCGGGCTGGCGGCGAAGTTCCTTTCGCTGACCGGGCTGTCCAACTGCACTTCCTACGACCGCGTGCCGGCCGACTCGAGCGTCGATACGGTCAACCAGATTGCGAAGCTCTACCGCGATCAGGGCTGCGACGGCATCGTGGCGCTCGGCGGCGGCTCGGTGCTCGACACGGCCAAGGGCGTCAAGCTGCTGATCGGCCAGCGGACGGACAACATCCTCGGCCTGATGGGCTGCGAAAACCTGCCGCGCGGCGAGCGCGTGCCGTTCATCGCCGTGCCGACCACCGCCGGAACCGGCAGCGAGTGCACGCCCGTGGCCGTCATCCGCCATCCGGACAGGAGCGTCAAGCTGGAGTACATCTCGCCCTACATGATGCCCGACGCGGCGTTCCTCGATCCGCGCATGACGCAGTCGCTGCCGCCGCGCGTGACCGCCGCCACCGGGCTGGACGCGCTCTGCCACGCCATCGAGGCCTGCACCTGCGACCAGCACAACCCGCTGAGCGACGCCTTCGTCTTCGCCGCCATGCGGATCATCGTCGAAAAGCTGCCCATCGCCGTCGGCCGCAACGCCTCGGACGTGCGCACCGACATGGCCGTGGCAGCGTGCATGGCCGGCGCGGCGTTCGGCAACAGCATGGTCGGCGCGGTGCACGCCATCGGCCACGCGCTCGGCGGCGTCTGCCACATCGCGCATGGCGAAGCGATGGCGATTCTGATGCCGCACGTCATGGCCTTCAACCGCGCGCGCGACCGGGCGCTGTACGCGCCGCTGCTGCCGCTGTTCCCCGGCGAGGAGGATCCGGTGGAAGCCGTGACGCGCTTCGTCCGCGGCGTCTCCGAGGCCGCCGGCCTGCCGACGCGGCTGCGCGGCACCGGGAAGTTCGACCGCAGCCGCGTGGACGAAATCGCCGAAAAGGCGCTCAACGACGGCGCGATGATCGTCAATCCCGCCTATCTCTCCAAGGAGGACGTCGCCCAGCTGCTGCTGCGCGCGGAGTGAGCCATGGAACGAGCATTATTATTGAAGAAAATCGACGCCCAGCGCGCCTTTTTCGCCGCCGGAAAGACGCGGCCGGTCGAGGCGCGGCTGGAGGCGCTGCGCGCGCTGCGCGATGCGATCGCCGCCATGGAGGACGAGATCAACGCCGCGCTCAAGGCCGACCTCGGCAAGAGCGCGACGGAGAGCTACATGTGCGAGACGGGCATGGTGCTGTCCGAAATCAGCCACATGCTGAAGCACGCGAGGCGCTATTCCCGGCCGCTGCGCGCCCGAACGCCGCTGGCGCAGTTTCACGCTTCGAGCCGCCAGCTGGCCTGCCCCTACGGCGTGGCGCTGGTCATGAGCCCGTGGAACTACCCGCTGATGCTGGCGCTGGACCCCGCCGTGGACGCCATCGCCGCGGGCAACACCGTGGTGCTCAAGCCGAGCGCCTACGCGCCCAGGACGTCCGAGGTGCTGGAAAAGCTCGTCGCCCGCGCGCTGCCGGCGGAGTGGATGTTCGTCGTCACCGGCGGGCGCGCGGAAAACGCGATGCTGCTGGACTGCAAGTTCGACTACATCTTCTTCACCGGCGGCGTCAACGTCGGCCGGCTGGTCATGGAGAAGGCCGCCGCGCACCTGACGCCCGTGACGCTGGAGCTGGGCGGCAAGAGCCCGTGCATCGTCGACCGCACGGCCAACCTCGAGCTGGCCGCGAAGCGCATCGCCTTCGGCAAATTCCTGAACTGCGGCCAGACCTGCGTCGCGCCGGACTACATCTACTGCGACGAAGCCATCCGCGAACCGCTGGTCGAGGCGCTCAAGCGCGCCGTCGCCGCGCAGTACGGCGCGCGCCCGCTCGAAAATCCGAATTACGGCCGCATCGTCAACCGCAAGCACTTCGACCGGCTGACCGGGCTGATCGATCCGGCGAAGGTCGCGCTGGGCGGCGAATGCGACGAGTCGTCGCTGCGCATCGCGCCGACGGTTCTCGACCGCGCGTCGTTTTCCGACGCCTGCATGGGCGAGGAGATCTTCGGCCCGATCCTGCCCGTGCTCACTTACCGCACGCTGGACGAGGCGCTCGCCGAAATCGACGCCCGGCCCCACCCGCTGGCGCTGTACTTCTTCAGCGCCGACCGCGCGGCGCAGCGCCGGGTCATGGACAGCGCGCGGTTCGGCGGCGGCTGCATCAACGATACGATCATCCACCTCGCCACCTCGAACATGCCCTTCGGCGGCATGGGCGAGAGCGGCATGGGCGGCTACCACGGCCGCGCCGGCTTCGAGACGTTCACCCACCGCAAGAGCATCGTGGACAAGAAGACGTGGCTCGACCTGCCGATGCGCTATCAGCCCTACAACAAGCTCGGTGACCGGCTGATCCGGATGTTCCTGCGCTGAAGCGGCAAGCGTCCGTCTTCTTCAAAGTTTCAGGAAGGGAAACGCCCGTCCGTCTAGCGATCTTCCGTTCGCCAAAATAGAAACCGTCCCGCACCTTTTCAGGCGCGGGACGGTTTGTCAAAAGAGCCGTTTCCGAGGCGGCAGACGGCAGGATGGCGTTTTTCGCCAAAGCCGCTGCGCACGGCCGGGCGCTCAGGCTTCCTTCCCGAATCCCTGCGCCAACAGCCAGCGCTGGCACATGGGCGCCCACCCGGCAACCTCGGGAACCTCCGGCGCGAGGCCCAGACCGTGCGGGCCGTTCGGGAAGATGTGCAGCTCGAAGGGAACGCCCTTTGCGGCCAGCGCCCCGGCGAGCAGCAGGCTGTTCTGCACCGGCACGCAGTCGTCCTCGGCCGTGTGCCAGATGAAGGCCGGCGGCGTCTCGGCGGTGACGTTCAGCTCCGCGGAGAAGCGCCGCAGGAATTCTGGATCGTCGGCGTGGACGCCCAGCAGGTGCAGCCGCGAACCGATGTGCGGATAGGCATAGACGCTGACCACCGGATAGCACGGCACGAACACGTCCGGCCGCGAGGACAGCCGCTCGATGGGGTCCTCGGCGTCCGGGTCGCCGGGCGCATACAGCGTCGCGGCGGTGCAGGTCAGGTGGCCGCCGGCGGAGAAGCCGAGGATGCCGACCTTCTCGTAGCCCATCGCGCGCACCGTGCGGATGGCGCGCAGCGCGTCGGTCAGCGGCGCGAGGCAATGGCACGGCGACACGCGGTAGTCGAGCACATAGGCAGAGATGCCGGCCTCGTTGAGCATCTCGGCGATGGGATAGCCCTCGTGATCGGTCGCCTTCATTTCGTAGCCGCCGCCGGGGCAGACGACCATCGCGCCGCGGCTGCCCTCAATTCTGTATTCGGTGATCGAAGGCTGCGCCTGATCCGGCGATTCGGCGGTATAGGGTGCGGCCCCATTGGGCCAGAGTGGAATGACCTTGTGCATAAAGACGCCTCCCAGTAGGTCGTTTGGACGGTTCCGTTCGCGGATCGCCGCGTTACAGCAGCGGAACCATATCGCTCAGCCGGCCGAACTTCAAATCCGGCTTCGTCTCGGACTGGGCGAGCATCTCCTCGGTCGTCTCGCCGGACATGACCAGGATCGACAGCATCCCGCTGCGGCGGCCGGTCTCGATGTCGGTGTACAGCCGGTCGCCGACCATCGCCAGCTCGTTCACCTTCAGCCCGGTGCGGCGCAGCACGGCCTCGACGATGCCGGTGTGCGGCTTGCCGATGATCCGATCCGGACGGCGTCCGGTCGAGGCGGCGATGAAGTCGATGATCGCGCCGATGTCGGGCATGAAGCCGGTCTCGGTCGGACAGTTGAAGTCCGGATGGGTGGCGATATAGGGCAAGCCGGCGCGGACGAAATTGCAGACGTCCCACATCTTCTGGTAGGTCAGCGTGGTGTCAAAGCCGATGACGACGACCTCGGGGTTCTCGTCGTCCACCGCGATGCCGGCCTCGGCAAACTCGGCCTTCAGGAATTCGTTGCCCAGCACGAAGCAGCGCTTGCCGGGATACAGCTCATTGAGCTTCTCGCAGGTCGCCTCGCCGGAGGTCATGACCTTGCTGCGGTCGATGGACAGCCCCATCTTCGCCAGCTTCTGGACGTAGAAGTTCGCGTTGTGCGAGGAGTTGTTCGTCAGGAACATGAAGTCGCGCCCGGAGGAAACGACCTTGTCGATGAAGTCGAGCGATCCGTCGATCAGCTGTCCGCCCAGATAGAAAGTCCCGTCCATGTCCAACAGAAAGCATTTCACGTCTTTGAGTTCCATTTTTTTCATCCTTTGCATTCTGCGCGGAGTTTGGCCGCGCGGTTTTTTTATTCAAATTCGATGACCCCTTCGGCCATCCGCCGGATCGGAGCGAGCGGCTCCACGCGGTAGCCGGCCTCGCGCAGCCGCCGCGCGCCGGGCTGAAACATCTTCGCGATCACCGCGCCGACGCCGATGACCTCCGCGCCGGCCTGCTCGATCAGCCGAATCGCGCCGAACGCCGCCTCGCCGTTGGCGAGAAAATCGTCCACGAGCAGCACGCGGTCGCCTGGATGGACGAACTGCCGCTTGAGCGTCAGCTGGTACGGCGCGTTCTTGGTGAACGAAAAGACCTCCGTCTGCAGGATGCCGTCCTGGAGAATGCTCGAAACCGACTTCTTCAGGATGACCATCGGCACGCCCATCTGAAGCGCCGTCATCACCGCGGGCGCAATGCCGGACGATTCGATCGTCACCACGCGCGTGACGCCGTCGCCCGCGAAGCGCCGGGCGAACTCCTCCCCCACGGCGCGCATCAGCTGTGGATCGACCTGGTGGTTCAAAAACGAATCCACCAGCAGCACGCGGTCGCTCAGCGCGCGCCCGTCGGCGAGGATTCTCTGCCTGAGTTGTTCCATTTCCCCCAACCGCCTTTCTCATTCGTTGGAATCGCCCGCCGCGGACGGATCGTCGATCCGCTCGACCAGCGCCCATTCGACGCGCCGGTCGACAATCTCGGTCACCTGAATGCGCAGCCCGAAGCACTCGACCACCGGGCGCGCGCCGTCGGCGGGGATCTCGGTCAACCGGCTGAACACCAGCCCGCCGAGGGTGTCGTATTCCTCGTCCAGCTCGAGCGGCGCGCCCGTGACCTCCGCGAGCGTCTCCAGATCGGTCGATCCGGAGACGCGCCAGCAGCGCTCGCCGAGCGGCGTGACGTCCTCGTCCTCCTTGGGATCGAATTCGTCGTAGATGTTGCCGACGATCTCCTCCAGCAGGTCCTCCAGCGTGATCAGCCCGCTCGTGCGGCCGTACTCGTCGATGACGATGGCCATGTGCTGCTTCTGCGTCTGCATTTCGCGAAACAGCACGTCCGTGCGCACCGACTCGGGCACGAGGTACGGCGGGCGGATGAGCGCGCGCACCGGCCGCTCGTCGCCCCGGCAGCGGCTCAGCAGAAAGTCCCGCGAGGTCAGCACGCCGATGACATTGTCGATGCCCTCCTCGTAGACGGGAAAGCGGGAGAGCCCGCTCTCCGCGATCGTGGCGAGCACTTCATCGGCGGCGGCATCGGCATCGATGGCGGTGATGTCCCGCCGGTGCACCATGCAGTCCGAGGCGTCCATGCTGTTGAACTCGAAGATGTTTTCGATCATCTCCTTCTTGTCGGACTCGATCGCGCCCTCCTCCTCGCCGAGCTCCATCATCATGCGGATCTCTTTCTCGGTCACGCGCTCGGCGTTTCCGCCGGGCCGGATGTGCAGCGGCCGGAGGATGGCGTAACCGATGCCGTAGGCGGCGAGCATCACCGGCGTCAGCGCGCGCAGGATGCACTCGCCGGGCGCGGCGAGCAGCCGGATCGCGCCCTCGGGCGCATGCGCGCCCGCGCTGCCGGGCACGATCAGCGCGAGCGCCATCGCGAGCACGGCGTAGACGATCAGCAGCACCAGCGAGCACAGCCAGACGGGCAGGTTGAGCGCTTCCGCCGCCGCCGGCGCGGCCCAGCTCAGCAGCGCAGCCGCCGAGGCCGACATCAAAAGCGCGAACGCCATGCGGAAGTCGCCGCGCCCGCGGTCATACCGGTCGAGCAGGCGGGCGAGCCGCTGCGCGGCGGGGTCTCCCTGCTTGGCGCGGGAGCGGGCGTCGTCTTCATCCACGCTGGGCAGCGCGGCGTTGAGCGCGCAGACAATCGCGGCGAGAAACAGGAACAGCACAGCCAGTATACACGGACCTAAAGGGTCAGCCATTTGGAGAAACCTCCCTTGGATGCATTTTCCTCATTATAGCATATCTCTGCGCCGTTGCACAGCATATTTCAAAATTTTGTCCGGACGGCCGCGCCGACCGCCCCTCCGCAGCGCAAAAAAAGGCGCGCGATCTCGGTGGGCCTTGACGGCCATCGCCCGCGGCACTTCGCCGGGACAGGGTCTCGCGGCCGCGCCGGCCATCCGCCCGCGGCATGAAAAAGGGCGCGGCGGCGAAACCTTCCGCTTCAACCGTTGCGCCCAAAATCCATCTGAAAAGGGAAAATCCGCCCCTCAATCGACGCTGGAAAAGCGATTCTCAGTGCAGATGCAAGCAATCCCGCCGGCCGCACAAGGCGCGCCGGAGCGAAATCCCGCCGGAAGCACGCTGAACGCGCGTCTTTCGGAATTCCCCCCGCCTTCAGCGCCCCTTACGCCGCGCCCTCCGTGCGCGCCTTCGCGGCGCGCTTTCCGCCCTCCTCGCCGCGCCGGCGGCCGGAGGCGGATTCCTCGCGGCGGGCGGCGGGCGGGTCGGGCAGCGTGACGGTAAAGGTCGTGCCCTCGCCCACGCGGCTGTCGACCGCGACCTTGCCGGCGCAGAGGTCTACGATGCGCTTGACCAGCGAGAGCCCCAGGCCGTTGCCCTCGGTGGCGTGGGCGGAATCGCCCTGATAAAACTTTTCAAAGATGCGCTTCTGCGTGGCCTCGTCCATGCCCGATCCGTGATCGCGAATGGAGACCTCGATCGCGCTGCCGCGCCGCTGGCAGCACACGCCGAGCTCGCCGCCCTCGGGCGAAAACTTGATCGCATTGCCCAGCAGGTTGACCCAGACGTGCGACATCATCTCCTCGTTGCCGATGTAGGTGACCTCGTCCAGATCGAGCGCCAGCTCCATGTCTTTCGCCGTCCACTGCTTTTCCAGGAGCAAAATGCAGCTGCGCAGCTGTTCGTCCAGCCGGTACGGCTCCTTGTCGGTGACGATCTGCTGGTTTTCGAGCTTGGTCAACAGCAGGATGTTGCTCGCCATGTTCGCCAGCCGCTCGGACTCGCTGACGATGATCTCGGTATATTCGCGGCGCTGTTCGTCGCTCAGGTCGTCGCGCTGGAGCTGCTTGGCGAAGCCGCGGATGGAGACGATGGGCGTCTTGAACTCGTGGGAGAAGTTGTTGATGAAGTCCTTTCGGAACATCTCGATGCCGCCCAGCTCGCTGGCCATCTCGTTGAAGCTGCGGATCAATGTGCCCATGTCGCCCGGCGCGTCCTCGTCGACGCGCACGGAGAAATCGCCCTGCGAGACGCGGTACATGGCGTCGGTCAGGTCGTTCATCGGCCGAAGCTGCGAGCGGCCGACGCGCACGGCGATCATCATCGCGTACACGATCAGCACCAGTATGATGCCGAACGGCGAAAAGATGTGCGTCAGCAGGAAGCCCGGCACCAGCCCCAGAAAGAACAGCACCAGATAGGACGTGCCGGTCAGCGCGCCGGAGATCAGCAGCACGAAGAACAGGTACGCCACCAACAGCGCATT
This sequence comes from Candidatus Faecivicinus avistercoris, assembly GCA_018716805.1. Lineage (GTDB taxonomy): Bacteria > Bacillota > Clostridia > Christensenellales > Aristaeellaceae > Faecivicinus > Faecivicinus avistercoris. Next base: position 37,102 of record DVJL01000042.1, read on the forward strand.
GAACGAGTGCAGCGGGCCGCGCTTCATGACCGCTTCACCGCCTTGTAGCCCAGGCCACGAACGGTGACGATCTCGAAGTCCGGATCGCTGCGGAACCGGTCGCGCAGGCGGTTGATGTGCACGTCGACCGTGCGCTCATCGGACTCGCTGTCCATGTCCCAGATCTCGTCCATCAGCTGGCGGCGGGTGAAGATCTTGTTCTGATAGGAAAGCAGCTTGAACAGCAGCAGGAATTCCTTCTTCGGCAGCTCCACCGTGCCCTCCCGCGTGGTGACGGAGAGGGAATCGTAGTCGAGCACGGTGCTGCCAACGGTCAAGCGGTGCTCGTTGACGATGCGGCTGCGGCGCAGCAGCGCGGCGATCCGCAGGATCATCTCCTCCTCATCCACGGGCTTGACCATGTAGTCGTCCGTTCCAATGATGAACCCGCGGCGCTTGTCGGCGGGCTTTTCCTTGGCGGTGACCATCAGAATCGGCAGATCGCAGCCGGACGCCCGCAGCGTCTCGGTGAATTCATAGCCGTCCATGCGGGGCATCATGATGTCCAGCACGATGAGGTCGACGTGCTTTCTGTCCAGCACCTCCAGCGCCTCGACGCCATCGCGCGCCAACAGCGGCTGATAGCCGTTCTGCGTCAACACCGTCTCCATCAGCTTGCGCGTATTTGCGTCGTCCTCGACAACCAGAATGTGAAACATACTCTCACCTCGCCCCCTATTCTGCCACAGGGATGTAAACTGATTATAAACGCAGGGCTTGTGGACGGGGAAGCGATGTGGACGGGGGAGCTTGCTCCCCCGCCACGACCACCCCCTCCACAATTTGCTTGAGTTTTATAATAAAACTCTGGCCGCAAATTGTGCAAGGAAGCGATTTTTGCTCTGGGAAATGGGATTTCCCGACGCAAAAATCAGCCCCCGTCTCCGACGCGCATGTCGCCGGAGACGATTTTAGTGCGAGAGGGCTTCGGCCCTCTCGCGCTCTCCCAGGATTGGCGGGCAGTGTCGCTTCTCGCTCGGGAACGGTTTTCTGGGGCGGTTTGACGGGCTTATGTCAGGGGGAAGCGACTCGGGAGGCTGTCAGAAGCCCGCCGCTCAGCCCCGCGCCATCAGCGCCTGCGCCTGTTCAAGCGACGGCATTCCCTCCTGCGCGCCATAGGCAGTCACCGCCAGCGCGCCGGCCGCGTTGGCCAGCCGGACGGCGTCGCGAAGCGGCCAGCCCATCGCCAGCCCCGCGGCCAGTCCGGCGTTAAACGTGTCCCCCGCGGCGGTGGTGTCCACGGCCCGGACGGAAAAGCCGGGCACGTGCTCGATGCCGTCGCGCGTTCCGATGTAGGCGCCGTCCGCGCCGCGCTTGTGGACGACCACGCGGCCGCTGCCGCCGACCAGATGGCGCACGCGTTCCTCGATCCCGGCGTCCTCGGGAAGGCCAGAGGTGACGGCCTTCAGCTCGGTCTCGTTCGGCGTCAGGAAGTCGACCGCGGAAAGCACGTCCTCCGGAAGCGGCACGGCCGGCGCGGGGTCGAGCAGAATCGTCTTGCCCATTTTGCGAAGCCTCCGCACGGCCTCGGCGACCGTGTCGAGCGGTATCTCCAGCTGGAGGAGGAAGATCTCGCAGTCCGCCGTCGCCTCGAGGGCGCGGTCGAGCCATTCGAGATCGCACAGGCCGTTCGCGCCGGGCGCGATGACGATGCAGTTCTCGCCCGCGGCGTTGACGAGGATGTCGGCCACGCCGGTCGCCGTCCCGGCCACGGCGTCTACCGCGCGGACGTCCACGCCGTTTTTGCGGAAGTGATCCAGATAGCGCCTGCCGAACGCGTCGTCCCCGACGCGGCCGGCCATGCGAACCGGCGCGCCGAGCCGGCCCAGCGCGACGGCCTGATTGGCCCCCTTGCCGCCGGGCACGGTCTGGAAATTGCCGCCGGTCAGCGTCTCGCCGGCGGCGGGAAAGCGCGGCACGCTGAGCACCATGTCCATGTTGATCGAGCCGATGACGGCGCACTTCTTCATATTCCATCCTCCTTCCCGCCGATCTTGCCGAACAGATCGCGGAAGATCGGGTTGCGATGGCAGAAATACGCTTCGCGGATGAGATGCCTCCGGCCGTCGTGCGCCCAGTGGCTGTCGTCGGTCAGCAGCGGGCTGGGGACGAGCTTCGTCGGCACCCATTCGGGATGAATCAGATGCCCGATGACCGACACGTCCCAGATCTCCTTCGCCCATGCGAAGCGGTCGTCCTCATAGGCGGCGAACAGCTCCACCAGCGCGTCGCACAGCGCGTTTTTGCCGCCGATGCACGCCTCGAGCTCCTCCACCGTGGTCAGCAAATGCGACGCCACGCCCATGCAAGGCACCAGCGTCAGCGGCGCGCCGCAGTCGAATACCGTGCGGGCGGCGTGCAGGTCCTGCGAGAGGTTGAATTCCGACGCCGTCGGATAGCCCGTCGGCTGGCCGCCCAGCCAGACGATGTGGATCCTGCGGGTGATGCGCGGCTCCATCAAAATCGCCGAGGCGACGTTCGTGATCGCGCCGATCGCGGCGACGACGAGCGGCGGATCGTCCTCGCTGCGCGCCATCGCGCGGGCGACGAGGTCGCGGGCGGCGGGGCTGTCCACTGGCGTATGGCCGTCGGACAGGAACGCGCGGCTGCCCTCGTGCACCAGTCCCCCGGCCGGCACGCCCATCTTGTCCAGCAGGCGGACGATCTCGGCGAGACTCTTCTCCATGCCGTCGGCGGGACCGGATGACCGGTCGTTGAAAAACGGCGCGGCGTACACCGCCTGCACGTTCAGCCGCTCGGGCGAGCGCAGGCAATAGGCCAGCGCGAACTGGTCGTCGACTTCGTTGTAGGTGTCCGTGTCGAGCACCATATCCAGCTTCCCCTCCGGCAGCGACAGCCGCCGGACGAGCTCTGCTTCGGGCATGCGCTCCCAGCGAATGCCCTCCTTGTCATACCACATGGCAATCCTCCTGACTGGGCTTGATTTCCCTGATCCCATGATGCCACACCAACCGCCGCCTGTCAATGGCGAAACCGGACTCTTTTCATCCAAAATTCGCGCTTTTTCCCGCACAGCGCAGCGCGCCCGGCGAAATGAAGCCCACATGGCATTCGCAAAACCGGAAGCGCGGCAAAATCAAAATTATCTGTTGACAACTCGCGCAATTTGCGATATAATAGTCGATGTTCACGGCACGTAGGGGCATGGTGTAATGGTAACACGTGGGTCTCCAAAACCTTTGTTGAGGGTTCGAGTCCTTCTGCCCCTGCCAATGGAAAACCCCTGAAAACATTGCGTTTTCGGGGGTTTTTGCTTGCTTAAAATCGGCGTTTGACCACAATTTTGACCACAATT
>DVJL01000043.1 GCA_018716805.1 Candidatus Faecivicinus avistercoris
ATTTGGAAAACCGGCAAAATCGCCTCGTACGTCGGAGTCGCAGCTGATTTTTGCGGCGGGAAATCCCATTTCCCAGAGCAAAAATCGCTTCCTTGCACAATTTGCGGCCAGAGTTTTCCTTTGGAAAACTCAAGCAAATTGTGGTGGGGGTGGCAGGAGGCGCAGAATCCGCAGGATTCTGCGGTTTTGCCTTGAAGGCAAAACTGCCGCGGCTCAAATTGAAAATTTGAGCCGCGGCACCTGGCGGGGGAGTTTACTCCCCCGTCCACAAATTAGTACATTCCTCCGCCCATGCCCGGATTGGCCGGCGCAGCCGGTTCCGGAGCGGGGATGTCGGTGACCAGCGATTCGGTGGTCAGCACCATCGCGGCCACGGACGCGGCGTTCTGCAGCGCGCAGCGGGCGACCTTCGTCGGGTCGGTGATGCCGCGGTCGATCATGTCGACGTACTCGTCCTTGGCGGCGTCGTAGCCGTAGTTGACCTCGCCCTTGGCGCGGATCTTCTCGACGATCACGCTGCCCTCGACGCCGGCGTTCGCCGCGATCTGGCGAACCGGCTCCTCCAGCGCGCGCAGCACGATGTTCACGCCGGTGCGGACGTCGCCGCTGGTCTCCTTGACCAGTTCGGCCACCGCGCCGCAGCAATCCAGCATCGCCGTTCCGCCGCCGGGCACGATGCCCTCTTCGACGGCGGCGCGGGTCGCGGCCAGCGCGTCCTCGATGCGCAGCTTGCGCTCCTTCATCTCGACCTCGGTCGCGGCGCCGACGTTGATGACGGCCACGCCGCCGGACAGCTTCGCGAGGCGCTCCTGCAACTTCTCGCGGTCGTAGTCGGACGTGGTGTCCTCGATCTGCGCGCGGATCGAAGCGATGCGGGCCTTAATCTCGTCCGGGTTGCCGGCGCCTTCGACGATCACGGTGTTCTCCTTGTCCACCTTGACCTGGCGCGCGGTGCCCAGCATGTCGATCGTGGCTTCCTTCAGGTCGAGGCCGAGTTCCTCGGTGATGACCTGGCCGCCGGTCAGGATGGCGATGTCCTGCAGCATGGCCTTGCGGCGGTCGCCGAAGCCCGGCGCCTTGACCGCCACGCAGGTGAACGTGCCGCGCAGCTTGTTCAGCACCAGCGTCGCCAGCGCTTCGCCCTCGACGTCCTCGGCGATGATCAGCAGCTTCTTGCCCTGCTGCACGACCGCCTCGAGCAGGCTGATGATCTCCTGAATGTTCGAGATCTTCTTATCGGTGATGAGGATATAGGGGTTGTCCAGCACGGCTTCCATCTTCTCCATGTCGGTGCACATGTAGGAAGAGGCGTAGCCGCGGTCGAACTGCATGCCCTCGACGACGTTCATCTCGGTCTTCATCGTCTTGGACTCCTCGACGGTGATGACGCCGTCCTTGCCGACCTTCTCCATCGCATCCGCGATCAGGTTGCCGACGACCTCGTCGCCAGAGGAGATCGTCGCGACCTGCGCAATCTGGTGCTGGGTCTCGATCTGCTTGGAGATCTGCGCCAGGTGCTCGACGGCCTTGTCCGTCGCCATCTGGATGCCCTTCTTGACGACCATCGGGTTCGCGCCAGCGGCGACGTTCTTCATGCCCTCGTGGATGAGCGCCTGCGCCAGCAGCGTGGCGGTGGTGGTGCCGTCGCCGGCGACGTCGTTGGTCTTGACGGAGACTTCGCGCACCAGCTGCGCGCCCATGTTCTCAAAGGGGTCTTCCAGCTCGATTTCCTTCGCGATCGTCACGCCGTCGTTCGTGATCAGCGGAGCGCCGAACTTCTTGTCCAGCACGACGTTGCGGCCCTTCGGACCCAGCGTGATCTTCACGGTGTTCGCCAGGGTATTGATGCCGGTTTCCAGCGCGCGGCGCGCATCCTCGCCATATTTGATCTGCTTTGCCATATTGATAACCTCCATTCAATGGGAAAGAAATTGCCGTATTGAGAAAACCGCGGGGAATCAAATTCCCCCCTGCGTTATTCCACGATCGCGAGGATGTCGCTCTGGCGGACGATGATGTACTCCTCGCCGTCCAGCTTGACCTCGGTGCCCGCGTACTTGGAATAGATGACCTTTTCACCCACGGTCACATACATCTTGACTTCCTTGCCGTCCACGTTTCCGCCGGGGCCAACGGCCACAACTTCCGCCATTACCGGCTTCTCCTTTGCCGAACCCGCCAGCAGGATGCCTCCCTTGGTCGTCTCCTGCGCTTCCAGATTCTTAATTACGACGCGATCGCCGAGCGGCTTCATTTTCATAACTCATTCAACCTCCTAGTTTGCTGGGCTGCTTCTGCGTTGTTAGCACTCATCAAAATCGAGTGCTAACCGCTTACAGTTGATAGTTTATCCATTTTCCCACAGAAAATCAACCCCTTTACCCCAAAAAACTTTGTTAAATGTTTGATTTTCCTCCCGGAAAGCGCTATAATAAGAAAAAAACGGCGGATGAGAGGCGATGGGCGCGTGGACAAATGGGATGCGCGGTTCATGGAACTCGCCCGGGTGATCGCGAACTGGGCGAGCTGCTACCGGCCGAACCGGAAGATCGGCTGCGTGATCGTGAAGAACAAGCGGATTGTGACGACGGGCTACAATGGCGCGCCGGCGGGCATCAAGACGTGCATCGAGCGCGGAGAATGTCTGCGCGAAAAGCTGGGGATCGCGTCGGGGACGCGGGCGGAAATCTGCTACGCGATCCACGCGGAGCAGAACGCGATCATCCAGGCGGCGAAGCTGGGCTCGTCGATCGAAGGCGCGACGCTGTACTGCACGCACCAGCCCTGCGTGATCTGCGCAAAGATGATCGTGAACGCGGGCATCTCGAGGGTCGTCTACGAGGAGGGCTACCCGGACGACTTCGCCCGGCAGATCTTCGCCGAGAGCGGCGTGAAGCTCGAACGTTTTGAACCGGGAAAATGAAAAGAGCGCTGAAAACAAAGCGGCGCCCCAGTTGTCAGACGGCAACCGGGGCGCTCTTTTTTTATTTGCAATGCGGTTTTCAGCCAAAATTGGCGCTATTCCTCGTCGAAGAGTTCGTTCATCTGCTCGCGCGTGATCAACACGGTTCTCGGCTTGGCGCCATCGGCCTCGGAGACGATGCCGCGCCGCTGCATCTCGTCGATCAGGCGGCCGGCGCGGGCGTAGCCCACGCGCATCCTGCGCTGCAGCATCGACACCGACGCCTGCCCGGCCTCGACGACGATCTCCACCGCCTCGGGCAGCCGCGGGTCGTACTCCTCGGCGGCCTCCTCCTTCTCGGCGTCGCTGCGGGTGGCGTTCTCCATCTGCTCGATCATGTCCTCGTCGTAGTCGGTGTTCGAGCGCTGCTTGATGTAGTCGACCACCGCGTGCACCTCCTCGTCGGAGACCCACGCGCCCTGCACGCGCATCGGCTTGTTGATGCCCGAGGGGACGAACAGCATGTCGCCGTTGCCGAGCAGCTTTTCCGCGCCGCCGTGGTCGATCATCGTGCGGCTGTCCACCTGCGAGGCGACCGAGAACGCGATTCGCGTCGGGATGTTCGCCTTGATGATGCCGGTGACGACGTTGACCGACGGGCGCTGCGTGGCGATGACGAGGTGCATGCCCGCCGCGCGCGCCAGCTGCGCCAGGCGGCAGATGCTGTCCTCGACGTCGCCCGGCGCGACCATCATCAAATCGGCCAGCTCGTCGATGATGATGACCATCTGCGGCATCGGCTTTTCGCCCTCGCGCAGCGCCTTGTTGTAGCCCTTGATGTCGCGCACGCCGCGCTCGGCGAAGCGCTTGTAGCGCGTGGACATCTCCGCGACGGCCCACTCCAGCGCGCTCGCCGCCTTCTTGCAGTCCGTCACCACCGGGCAGATCAGGTGCGGGATGTCGTTGTAGATGGACAGCTCGACGACCTTCGGGTCGATCAGGATCATGCGGACTTCATCCGGCGCGGCGCGGTAGAGGATCGACGTGATGATCGAATTGATGCACACCGACTTGCCCGAACCGGTCTGTCCGGCGATCAGCACGTGCGGCATCTTGGCGATGTCGGCCACGATGTAGCGGCCGGAGTTGTCCTTGCCCAGCCCGACCGCGATCTTCGACGGGCTCTTGCGCGCCTCGGCCGATTCGAGCACGTCGCGCAGGCGCACCATCTCGACCTTTTCGTTGGGGATCTCGACGCCCACGGCGGCCTTGCCGGGGATCGGCGCCTCGATGCGCACGGACATCGCCGCCAGATGCATGGCGATGTCGTCGGCCAGCGACGTGATCCGGCTGACCTTGACGCCCGGCGCGGGCGCCAGCTCGAACCGCGTGACCGCCGGGCCGTGCGCGATGCCGGTCAGCGTGGTCGAGATACCGAACTGCTGAAGCGTCTCCTCCAGCAGCCGCGCCTTCTCCATATCGGCCTCGCGGTGGTTTTCGGTGATGCGGTCGCTCTCGGAGAGCAGGTCGATCGGCGGATAGTTGTACGCCTCCTCGTCGTCCGCCGGGGCGGGCGCGGGGCGCTTGAGCTTGCCCAGCGGCTTCTTTGGGCGCTCGGGCACGTCGAACGGCGGCTCGTCCGCCTCGATGACGTCGCAGACCTCCGGTTCGATCTCCAGATCGCCCTCCGCCACGCGGACGTCCTCCACGCGATCCTTCGCGGGACGGCGCTCATTCCGCGCGGAACGCGCGCCGGAAACCGGCGGGTTCTCCGATTCCCACGCGCCCGGCTCCGCGCCGCTCTGAGCGCTCACGCCGTTCGGCCGTTCAGGGCCGCGCGCTTCGGCTGCGCCTTCCGCCTGTGCGCGCAGGTTGCGCGGAACGCGCACGGTTTCGCCCGCGCCCTCTGCCTGATCGCGCCCGCGCACATCTTCAGCTGCGCCTTCCGTCTGACCGCGTCCACGCGCATCTTCGGCTGCGCCTTCTGCATGACCGCGCCCGCGTATACTTTCGCCCGCACCTTCCGCCTGACCGCGGCTGCGCGCGGTTTCGCTCGCGCTTTCCGCGGAATAGGGCGTTTCCGCTTCCTTTCCAGCGCCCCGCCTGCGGCGCATGGCCTCGACCGACGGCGGCATATCGGGCTGGAAGCCCTCGCGGCGCTTCGTGCGGCGCTTCTTCTCGAAGGGCGCCATCGACGGCGCATCGTCCGCCGCCATCTCAAACGGCGCTTCGTCGAGCAGGCTGTCCTGCGCGCCGCCCGCGCGGCCCTGTGCGGCCCGGCCGTCCTGCGCGCCCGTTCGACTCTGTCCAGCCCGGCCGGACGGTTCTCCGCCGGTGCGGTTCCGCCCGGACGGCTCGCGAAGAACCTCCTCACCCGCAATCGAACCTGCGCGGCCGCCCGCGGCGCGCCTGCGCGGTTCCGCATCCGCGTAGGCGGCTTGCCGCGCATCCGGCCCGGTGAATCCATCCCGGCGCGGGGCCTGCCTTCCGCGGCGGTTGGATTCCGGCTCGTCAATATCGAACATGCGTTCGTTATCCCGCACCATCCGCCGCTGTTCGTGTCCGTGCTGTGCGGATTGAATGCGCTCGCGCGACCACCGGACGAACCGGCCGGCCTTGCCGGTCGCGGTCAGGGACAACAGCGCCAGCAGCGCCGTGGCGAGCAGTCCGCCCCATTTTCCCAGATACGTGTACAGCGGCCACGCCAGCAGCGCGCCGACCGCGCCGCCGCCGCTGCCATAGGCATAGGATTTGTCCACAAAATTGGCAAACCCGGAGATGCTCATGCGCGTCTGGATCACCGTTTCAGCCACGAACAGCTGCGCCGCTGTGAACGCGCAGAGAAACAGCACGCCGTCGACGGCGCACCGCCATGCGGACAGCTTCTTCTCCGCCGCCGACATCGCCATCAGCGTCGCAATCCACGCAAACACGCAGGGGATCAATATCGCGCAGCTGCCGCCGAGCCCGACCAGCACGCCACGGATCGCGCCCATGGCGGTACCGTCCACCGGCGAAGCGAACGTCACATAGGCCAGCAGCAGCGCAATGCCATACAACGCCACCGCCGCGACAATCCGGCCGGTTCGCCCGCCCTCGCGCTCCTCGATGGGCGCTTCATCGCGCTTCTGCGCAGTCTTTTTTGCCACCATACGTTTCCTCCATCCCGTCCATCGATCGCAATTTCCGAATACATGTTCGGAAATTGCGGATATTTTGACATTTAACATTATACCGCCGGCGTCGTTTCGGCGCAAGCGGACCTGCGAAGGGCGAAATATTGTCTCAAAATTGTCAGAAAAAGCAAACCGCCGCCAACCCATCGGCCAGCGGCAGTCTCTTGATCGCGAAATCTTCTTGCGAGGTCATCCCATGATCAGCGTCTGTAGCCATCCTTTGACATTGAGCAAATCAAACTGTGAGGCGAATGAATACAGCACCGATTCTGATTGCAATTGCGTGGTCAATTCAGGAGAAATCATCGAGGTCAGCACCGGCAGGATCGCCAGCACGAGCACCACGACGACGCTCGCGCGCGCCAGCCCGCAGACGCCGCCAATCAGCCAGTCAAACCCGCGCAGGATCGGCAGGCTGACCACATGGTCGATCAGGTTGACCAGCAGCGACAGCACCACATACAGCACGATGAACGCCGCAATGAACGCCACGACGTTGAACACCGCCACCCACAGCGTCTGGTTGAGGTAGTCCGACAGCGTCGTGATGCCGAGATCGGCAAATGCTTCCGTGCGAATATTGTTGCTGAAGGCATCGGAAAGGAACGAAAACGTACCGCTCAGCGCGTTGACCGCCTGCGTCAGCGCCGATTCGCCGCCGGCGACGACGTCAGAAACCGCCGTGATCGCCTCCGTATGGCTGGAAAAAAACTCCTCCGGCTCCAGATACTGGTTCAGCACGGCCATCAGCGTCGTATTCGACAGCGCAAAATTGGCGATGCGCGCATAGAGCGCCTTTGCCCCAAACCATGCGCCGCCAAATGCCAGCAGCGACATGAGCGACGTCAGCATTCCCTTGTACATTCCAGCCAGCAGCCCGTATGCGAGGATCGCCAGAATGAGAAGATCTAAAATGTTCATCGAATCCCTCCCGAAGCCCGTTCAAATTCCGATTTTCTGTCCGCCATTGGAATATTTTCCCCCTTTGGACGTCCATTATACATCAGCCGAGCGGTACCAGACAGATGCTCTCGCCGCTGCGGACAACGGCCTTGCCATCGCGCGTGACGCCGTAGACATCCTCAATCGCGAAATTCAGCGGATAGGCATCGACCGTCTGCCGGCCCATCTGAGCGACCATCACGATGCCATCGCTGGAAAAGCCGTAGACGCTGTTGCCCAGCGCAACCAGCCAATCGCATCCATACGGCATGCGGACGATCTGATCCTCATCGCCGCGAATCATGCGCACGTCCTGCATCTTCTGCCCGGTTTCATATTGCCCATTGAGCGTGAACGCCATCATCGGATTTCCCATTTCGTCGTCCGCATCAACGAGCGTCCAGCCATAGACGAGCTTTTGCGACTCGGCTTCCTCCAGTCCCTGATAGCTGTAGACGCTGACGTATGTATCGCCCGCGCAGACGATCGACGACGATCCGGCAAACATCGCGTGATAGATCATCTGCTCGCTGTCCGTAATTGAGCTGACTACACTTCGCCCGGGGCGGTAGACGTTGATCGTGCAGGTCGGAACGGTGCCGTCCGTATCCAGCACCATCGCCCAAAACAGCGAATCATTATAGAAAAAGCCATAGTCGATGACGGTCTGGTCGCTCAGCGCAATGCTGTCGACCTGCCTGCCACCGGTTTCCATCAGGACGATTGTGCCGCTATCCTCCGGCTCCAAAAGCACCGCCGCATAGGTCGAACCCATCCGGGCGGAGACGACGTTGGCGTCCATCGTGCCGCTGTAATCCGGAACGCCGGTTTCGCCATCAATCAGCGTCAGCGTCCGGCCAACCCACGAAGCCACGCCCGCATCGCTGGCATCGACCGACGCGCCGGCTCCCATCATGTACGACCACGCCAAACTGCCGTCGCTATTCACCTTGGCGACAGAGCTGCCATCATAATAGACAAAGCCGTCGCTCACGGTCTCGACCGTTTCCGCCGAGGTGAGCGCAACGGATTGATAGCTGGAATGGCTGCTGCGATTCGTGAGATTCGCATAGATCAACGCGCCCGCAATGGCAATTCCACAGGCGAACACGAGAATCAGCAGCACAATCGCCCATGGAAGCCTGCCCTTGCGGTCCCGCTCCATGGAGTCCTCCCGATTGTTTTTTGATGATGACAACGCAAAATGCACATCGCATCCCTTGTATGCCATAACTATTCCTATTATAATGGAAGAACCGGCGCGTTGCAACGACGCTCCTGTGACAAACTTAGGCAAAAAAGAAACATTTCCCTGCAAGAATTCACTTTTGCTTCACAAGAAGGCGAAGTTGTCAAATTCTTTCAGGATGTTTCACGTGGAACATTTTGGGAGGTCAGGATGGCGCGAACGAAAAAGCCCGTTCCAAAGCCGCGACGCCGCTTTGGCCTGTGGATTGGCCTGGCGCTCGCCGCGGCCATCATCGGATTTCTCGTCTGGATGCACCTGTGCGCCCGGATTGTGCACGTCCGCTATGCGGAAGTCCATCTGGACGACCTGCCGGCATCGTTTGACGGCACGACCCTCCTGTACGTTTCCGACGTCGATGTCTGCGGACTCAATAAGCCATGGCAGGCGGCCAGGACGATCCAGCGGCTGCAGGCGCTCGAACCCGACGTCCTTCTGCTGGGCGGCGATTATGCATCCGCCGATCTGCTCGACCGGCTGAACGGGCACACCAGCGCGGAAGAATCCGCCGCGCGCGGCAGCTTCTTTGCCGGACTCGCCGGTTTCAACGCCCCGCTGGGCAAGCTCGCCATTTCCGGCGATGGCGACGGCGATGCTTCGCAGCTCGCCCTGCAGATGTCCGCATCGGGCGTCCAGCTGATTGACGGCGGCGCGCAAATTCTCGACAACGGCACCGATTCGCTCGCCATCGTCGGGTTGGGCAGCCAGCCGGCCGACGTCACCGCAATTGCCTCGCAGTTCTCCAGCGCCGACTGCGTCCTCGTGCTTGCACACTCGCCGGATCAGCTGATCGGCGTCCAGATCGCCGAGGCCGCAGACGGAGGAGCGTGGGCCGACCTCGTCCTCGCCGGACACACGCACGGCGGACAGGTCAGGTTGTTCGGCCGGACGGCCCTGAGCCTGACCGAAATGGAAGAGCGTTACCTCGCCGGATGGTACGATGGCGACACCCTGCCCGTGCTCGTCACGCAGGGGCTGGGATGCGAGGGCGCGAATTTCCGGCTGGGAACGCAGGCGGAGGTCTGGTTCATCACGCTTCGGACGGGTTCGAGTACATCTGGCGAAAGTGAAGGCGCGTCGAGCCGTTGAGGCCACGACGCCGCCTGTGAATTCTGCGAAGCACGGATTTGCCGCCGTTCGTGACGTACTGGGCGCAAATTCTCGACGCTGCGTCTCAAAACGGACGAAACTCCCTCCAAAATCGGGGAGAATCGCCGGAAAGCAGGCTTTGCCTTGAACAAGCCCTTCGCCGCATGGACACTTCGATTCTGCGATGTTTCACGTGAAACATCGCGATTTTTCAGCGATCCTGCCGCCTTGGGTCGAAATTCTTGCCGGATTCTCGCGAATCCTGCAATGTTTCACGTGAAACAAACAACGGAGGGATTCCATGGAATACATTTGCTCGGACTGCCCGCGCCAGTGCAATGCGCTGCGCAGCGCAAGCGGAGGCGGCTTCTGCCGGATGCCCGCCGAGCCGGTGCTCGCCCGCGCCGCGCTGCACTTCGATGAGGAACCAGTCGTCAGCGGAACCCGCGGCTCCGGCGCGGTCTTCTTTTCAGGCTGCGCGCTCAAGTGCCGGTTCTGTCAGAACTACGAAGTCTCGCATCACAACTTCGGCAAGCCGGTTTCCATCGCCCGTCTGCGGGAGATCTACTTCTCACTGATCGATCAGGGCGCGCAAAACATCAACCTCGTCAACCCGACGCACTTCGCCCGGGCGATCTTCGCGTCGCTGGAGGGCGGGCTGCCGGTTCCTGTCGTCTGGAATACCGGCGGATACGAGCGCGTCGAGACGCTTCGGCAATTCGAGGGCAAGGTGCAGGTCTACCTGCCGGACCTCAAATACATTCGCCCGGACGCGGCGCGGCGCTACTCCGGCGCGGCCGACTACTTCGATTTCGCCGGCCCCGCGCTCAAGGAGATGCTCCGGCAGACCGGCCCGGTGCGCATCGGCGAGGACGGGGCGATTCAGTCGGGCGTCATCGTCCGGCACCTGATCCTGCCCGGCAGGACGGATGAATCCATCGAAATCCTCGATTGGATCGCCGAAAACCTCCCCGGCGCGTGGGTCAGCCTGATGGCGCAGTACCTGCCGTTCGGCGACGTCGCGGGCGTAGACGAATTGAACCGCCGCCTCACCGAGGAGGAATACGACCGCGTCTGCGACCACCTCTTCGCGCTCGGCCTCGAGGACGGCTTCGTGCAGGAACTCTCCTCGTCCGATGAAAAATACATCCCGCCCTTCGACCTGACGGGCGTGTAAACCCAGAAAATCTACGGAGGAATGCAATGGAACTTCGCTTTTCGCCGCTGTTCAGCGGTTCGAGCGGAAACGCGCTCTACGTCGGCTGCGACGGCGCGCACCTGCTCGTCGATGCCGGCGTCTCCGGCACGCGCGTGGCGCAGTCGCTCGCCGGAATCGGCGTTCAGCCAGGCGAACTGAACGGAATTCTCGTCACACACGAGCACATCGACCACATTCGCGGCATCGGCGTGCTTTCGAGAAAATACGACCTGCCCATCTTCGCCACGCCGGGCACTTGGGCGGCAATGTCCGGCAAAATCGGCGCGGTTGCCGAAAAAAACGTGCGCGTTTTCGATCCGGAGGTGAATTTCTTCATGGGGCCGATCGAAGTCGTGGCGTTTCCGACGCCGCACGATGCGGCCGAGCCCGTCGGCTTCGCGTTTGAACTCGACGGCGCGCGCCTCGCGGTGGCGACGGACATCGGCTGCGTGCGCGACAGCTGGGCGAAATACGTCCTCGGCGCGGACGCCGCCGTGCTCGAATCCAACTACGATCCCGACATGCTTGACGCCGGGCCCTATCCGTATGAGCTGAAGAAGCGCATCCGCTCGCGGCGCGGCCATCTGTCCAACGACGACGCCGGCGGCTTTGCCGTCCGGCTCATCGAGCAGGGCACGCGGCAAATCGTGCTCGGCCACCTGAGCAAGGAGAACAACTTTCCCGAATTGGCGCTGAAGTGCACTGAATGCGCGCTCCGCCAGGCGGGCATCGAGCCGGATCAGGATGCGCGCGTCTGCGTCGCCCAGCGCGATATGACGACGGGAATTTACAGCGTTCGCTCGGAATTTCGGTAAGGCTTTGTGAATATATATACATATCCGGCATTGCAGATGAAGGAGGAATGTCCATGAAACAGCGCCTACGACCCGGCATGATCGCCGTCCCTGCCGCCGCGCTGATCTGCGCGCTCGCAAATCGCGAAGGCACTTCGCTCGCGCTCGCAGCCGCAGCGCTCTGCGGCATCGTGCTCTCACTCGGCGCCGGCGGCGCACTGCGCCGAGCGTCCGGAAAGCTGACCTCCCGGCAGAGGTTCCTCGGCGCGGGAATCTGCGCGCTGTGCATGGCGGCGTTCGGCGCAATCGCCGGACAGGCGCTCGCATGGCCGCTGTTCGACGGCCTGTCCGGGATCGCCGCCGGAGGGCTGAAAGATCTCGGCCTCGCAAATGCCGACGGACACCCCCTCTCCGCCGCGTGGGCAAAACTGCTCGGCGCCGCAGAGGAAGGCGGCCAGATGGCGCTAGACATCGCAGTTCTGAGGGCGTGGCTCGGCGCGGGCGCGGGATTCGCGGCCGGGCAATGCGTCTGGGCCATGCTCGAAGGCCAGGGTTCGGCAAAGTTGGCTCATGCCTTTGACGCGGTCACATTCGCCGCGCTGACCTGCGCGCTGCTCGCGGACGGAAGCGCAGAATCGGCGCTCGCATGCGCCACCGGCGCGCTTCTCGTCGGGCTGATCGCAATTTTTGCCATCGAACTGCGATCCAAAGGGGAGCATCCCCGGCCAAGCGCCGCGCCGCTTCGCGAAATTCCCGCCGCGCTGGCACGCCAGCTGCTCTATCCGGCGCTCGCCGCGCTTCTGATTGCGCTGCAAACCGGATTTCTCGAAAAGCCGATGGGACACGCACTGCTGATCGCACTGCTCGCCGGTTGGACAGCCGTCGAATTCCTGCGGCCCGCGTATCGCATGGAGCGGGAATCGAGCTTAACTTTGAGGATAGCCGCCACATATTCCGCACTAATAGTATCTATAATTACACTATTGTGGAATATATTGAACCCGGTTTCGCACATAACCGACGGCATTGCCTGCGCCGCCTGTCTGGCCGCGGGGTGTCTACTCGCGCTCAGCGCCGTCTGGGAATGGAGAACGGTTTTCGCCGAAGTCCTCCTTCTGGCCGCGGCGTTCGGCACCTCCGCGGCGGTGGGGTTCGACCTCGTTCCCGCTGGATTGCCCGCCTTCATTGCAGGAATCCCGCCGCTCGCCGCCTCGCTCCTCGCCGCGATCCTCGCCTCGCACGGCCTGCCCCGCCGAATTCACGCTCTGCGCGCCCAGCGCCGGATGCAGCGCGCGAAACGCGCCGATCGATGAAACGTGCTTGCCACAATCACCAGCTGAGGCGGTCGAAGCGCGCGGCAAGCCGCTCAATGAAAAGTACCTGCCGCCCGATCGAAGTGCAAAAGCCCATCGCACGATGAAAAGCACCTGCGGCGGGTACTGCTGAGACGATTGCTCCTGCCACAATCACGCCTGAGGCAATCAAAGCGCGAGAGGGCATCGACCCTCTCGCGCTCTTCCTTTTGCAATTTGACCCATCTGAAGCGCCATTCAATCCCGAATGAAGCTTATTTTTATTCATCAATATGAATAATTATTGAATCTGATCCGACGCGCGGATGACCCAGAAGCCCGCCGTTCGCGACACGACTTCGGCCTCTGAAAAGATCTCCCTCAGGTACTTCAGCGCCGACGGCGCGCCCTGCTGCTTGCGAATGACGATATACAGCTCGCCGCCCGGCCTCAACCGCGCCTTTGCATCGGCAAACAGGGCGTAAATCGCGGCCTTTCCGGCCCGAATGGGCGGGTTGGTGACGATCATGTCAAAGTCGCCCGGCACGTTCTCGAATCCATCTCCCTCGAACACCTGTGCGGTTACGCCGTTCTGCGCAAGGTTGTGGCGCGCCAGCTCCGCCGCGCGGCGGTTGATGTCGGTCATGACGATCTCCGCCTTCGGCCAGCGCTTGCCCATCAGCACGCCCACCGCGCCCCAGCCGCATCCGAGGTCGAGCACGCGCCCGGCGGGTTCGGGAAGCGCTTCGAGGAGCGCGCGCGTGCCGGTGTCCAGCCCGTCGCGGGAAAACACGCCGGCGTCGGTCAAAAATTCCGCCTCGACGCCCAGCGCCGAACAGCGAACGGTGCGAAAGTCGTGCTCGGAACCGGGATTTTCGGTATAATAATGGTCACTCACGGCCTTCCCCTCCCCTATTCTTCGGACAGTCCGACCAGTGCGCGCAGCCCTTCGACCTCCTTCGGAGTCAGCGGCCGGTACTCGCCCGGCGCAAGGCCCGGATCGATCGAGACGCAGCCGATCCGCTCGCGAAACAGCGATTCCAGCGGATGGCCGACGGCGGCGAACATACGCTTCACCTGATGGAACTTCCCCTCGGTGAGCGCCGCGCGCGCGGCCGAGCCGGAATCGGAGGCTTCGACGATCTCGAGCCGCGCGGGCTTCGCCACGAAGTCGCCGAGCGGCACGCCTTCGGCAAACGCGCGGACGTCGCCGTCGCCGAGCCGCCCCTCGCAGCGCGCGAAGTAGACCTTCTCCGCCTTCCACCTGGGCGAAATCAGGCGGTGGGCGAGCACGCCGTCGGTCGTCAGGAGCACCAGCCCGCCGACATCGCGGTCGAGCCGTCCCACCGGGCCGAGCCCGCGCCGGCGCAGCCGCTCGGGCAGCAGGCCGACGACCGTCGGAAAGCGCGCGTCCTCCGTGGCCGTGACGACGCCGGCGGGCTTGTTCACCATCAGATAGAGATCAACTTCGACCTCGAGCGGACGGCCGTCCAACCGCACTTCGGCGATTGCAACGCGCGCGGCGGCGTCGCGCACCACTTGCCCTGCGACCTGCGCCCGCCCCGAAGCAATCGCGCGGCGCGCCTCGCTGCGGGTCATGCCCGCCATCGACAGCAGCTTGTCCAGCCGAAAGCGCTCGTCCATATTTCCTCCTCAACGATCTGAATTTTTACTCATGCACTCAGAGGGCCTCTGAACGCGCCTGAGCCGGCAATACTCCCTGCTTCTTGCCGGCTGTCGGCGCAAAACCTGCGAATTTCTTCGCAAAATGAATGGAGAATTGCACAAAAGCGCGGTTTGCCGATTTCAAACGAATTCCAGCCGCAGCGCGGAATGGCTGGAGGTTTCCATCCAACAACCGACTGCGTGAAGGTTTCGCGCCATCTTCGGCAATCGGACGCCGCACAGACGTCCCTGCATGTCCACCGGCGCGCCTGCAGCAAATCCGTCGGGCGCGCCTCACTTGCCGACGCAGAAGCGCGCGAAGATCTCGTCGATCAGCCCTTCGGTGGGATGCTCGCCGGTGATCTCGGACAACTTCTCGCGCGCCACGCGCAGGTCGAGCGCGGCGATGTCCACCGGGCATCCGCCTTCTAATGCCCGCAGCGCGCCCTCCAGCGCCTCTGCGGCCTCCGCAGCGAGCTGCAAATGGCGCTCCACGGTCAGGCTGTCCTCGCTGCAATCGCGCGCCAGCCGGCCCTCCAGCGCCTTCACGAGCGCATCCACGCCCGCGCCCGTCGCCGCCGACAGCTCCAGCACCTGCGCGCGCGTCCGCGCGCGCAGGTCGTCCGGCGTGATTTGGGCGGGCAGATCGGCCTTGTTCAGACAGACGAGCGCGCGATCATCGGCCTCGTCCAACAGCTCGGCGTCCTCGGGCGCGAGCGGTTCGGAAGCGTCGATCACGATCAGCACGATGTCCGCGCGGTCGACGGCGCCCCGGGCGCGGTCGACGCCGATGCGCTCGACGGGGTCGGCCGTCTCTCGCTGGCCGGCCGTATCGGACAGCTCGGCGACGACGCCGCCAATGCAGATCCGCTCGGTCAGCACGTCGCGCGTCGTGCCCGGCACGGGCGTCACGATGGCGCGCTCGGCGTTGAGCAGCGCGTTCATCAGCGACGATTTGCCGACGTTCGGCCGCCCGGCGAGCACGATGCTCGCCCCCTCGCGCAGCAGGCGCGCGGCGCGGGGATCCGCCCGGCGGCGCAGCTCGGAGAGGATCTCTCGCACGCCCGCGGAGACCTGTTCCGCGGCGACGGCCTCGTCGATCTCCTCGGGAAAGTCCGTGCTGGCCTCGATGAGCGACAGCAGGTCGAGGATGCGCGCCGAAATTTCGCGCACAAAGCCGGACACGCCGCCCTCGAGCTGCCGGACCGACGCCCTTGCCGCGGCCTCGGAGTTCGCGCTGACGAGCTGCATGACCGCCTCGGCGCGGCTTAAATCGATCCGGCCGTTGAGAAACGCCCGCTTCGTGAACTCGCCGGGCTCGGCCGGGCGCGCGCCCAGCTCCAGCACGCGGGCAAGCGCGCGGCGCGCGGCGACCGAACCGCCATGGCACTGAATCTCGGCGACGTCCTCGCGCGTATAGGTGCGCGGCGCGGGCAGAAAGACCGCCATGGCCTCGTCGATCACCGCGCCCGCGGCATCGACCACGCGGCCATAGGTCAGCCTGCGGCCGGCCATTTCGCCCGACGCGGGCGCAAACGCCCCTTCGAGGATCGCGCGCGCGCGAGGCCCGCTGACGCGCACGATCGCAATGCCGCCCTCCCCGCGCGCGGTCGCGATGGCGGCGATGGTGGAATCGTCCTGCATATTCGCGCTCCTTGATTTGCTTGATTCGGACAATCTCGATGAAAAACAGCTTCCGGCCAAAATTCCGCAAAAAGGCGAAGCCCGATCCGGCGTCTTTGAAAGAAAGGCGCCGTTTCGTGCGGATTTTCCGTCCATTTTGGCCGAAGAATGCCCAAGCCTCAGCGAAGCCGGGAATTCGCGGCGACAAACGCGCACAGAGAGCCTGGATGCTCTCCGAAACCTTCATGCGCGCAAATGCGCCGAGTTTGAAACAGGCCAGTCGGCAACGGCCTGTGCTTCTTCCACGCCGCGGACGCGCCGATTTTGGGCGCAAACCCTCCGGCTTTCAAGCGTTCAGGAAAGCCGGTTTCCAAATCTCTTTTCGGGATCTCCGCCGGGCACGGCTGGATCGCATTTCATCCTCGCCGATTTTGGGAAGAAGCCCTCCGCCCTTGAGAAAAACCGCTCCCCAAAAGCGCACTTCGCTTGAACCCTCAGCCAGACATGCGGCGAAAACCGGCGATCCGCCCGCTCACGCGCTGGTCGCCGCGGTGCGGACGGGCAGCACGAGGTGCAGGTAGTCGCGGTCGTCGACCGGCGTGATGACGCACGGGCTAATGGCGTTGTTGAAGTTCATCTGGATGCGCTCCGCGTCGATGTAGCGGACGACGTCGGTCAGGTAGCGCACGTTGAACGCGATCTTCAGATCCGCGCCCTCCTGGTCGATTTCGAGTTCCTCATGAACGTCGCCGATCTGGGAATGCGCCTCGATGACCAGCTGGCCGCCGCTGACGTTCAGCAGAAGCAGGTTGTTGTTGCCCTCGCGCGCGATCAGCGCGGCGCGATCCACGCAGCGGCGCAGCGGCTCCAGATCGAGCGTCGCGCGCGTGGCGAAGCTGGTCGGCAGGATCTGGCGGTAGTTGATGTATTCCCCATCGACCAAAATAACGAATACTTCCGTCCGATCCAACCGGATGTGCAGCTTGTTGCCCTCGAAGGACAGCTGGGCGAACGCATCCTCGTCCCCGCTGAGCAGCTTGCCGATGTCGCCCACCGCGCGGCCGGGGATGATGGCGGAGACCTTTTCCAGCACGTCGGAACACTTTGCGCGCTTGAGCGCCATCCGGAAGCCGTCCAGCGCGACCATGGTCACGTCGCCGCCGGAGATCTCCAGATAGCAGCCCGTGAGCACCTCGCGCATGTCCTCGGCCGCGATGGCGAACTCCGTCTTTTGGATCATGTCGCGCAGCATGTCCTGCGGAAGCGAAATCTGCCGCTCGCCGTCGACGCGCGGCAGCGCCGGATAGAGGTCGGCGTCCTGCCCGGCGACGTTCAGCCGCGAGGCCGCCGAGCGAATGTGAAAGACATACCGCTCGTTCATCGTGATGGTCACGTCGCCGGAGAGCCGGCGGATAATTTCATTGAACAGCTTGCCCGGAACGACGCCGCGCCCCCGCTCGGAGATCTGGGCGTCGATCCGCGTGACGATCGTGATGCGCTCGTCCGAGCAGGTCAGCACGACGGCGTCCTCGTCGGTCTCCACCAGCACGCCCTCCAAAATGGGGTTCGGCGTCTTGGCCGCCAGCGCCCTCGTGGCGATTTGCAGCCCCTCGATCAATCGTTCGGCCGGACAGGTGAATTGCATTTGCACGCGCCTCCCATAAAGCATTGGTTGCAGTAGTTAATATATAAGGTCGTAGTCGTAGTAGGGGCGGGGAAAATGTGGAAAAACGTCGAATCCCCTGCCGCGCAGGGGAAAGGCCGTCCACAGCGGCTGTGGAAATCCCGCCCAAAACTCCGCGATTTTCCACAGGGGGGCTTTTTTACGCGCTCTTGACCAGCTCGATCAGCTCTTCAATGCGCTTGCGAAACGCGATGTCCGACTTCATCTGCTCGGCGACCTTGTCGCAGCTGTGCATGACCGTCGTGTGATCGCGGTTGCCGAATTCGCGGCCGATGTTCGTCGTGGACAGGTCGGTCAGCTCGCGGCAGATGTAGATCGCCACCTGCCTCGGCACGGCGATTTCGCGGTTGCGCTTCTTGGAGAGGATGTCCTCCGCCGAGATGTCGTAGCGGCGCGCCACGGTGTCGATGATGATCTTCGGCGTCACCACGCGGGTGTCCTGCGTCTGCACCAGCGAATCCAGCGCCTTGGCCGCCAGATCCATCGTGATGGCGTAGCCCAGAAGCTTCGACTGCGCGAACACGCGCGTCAGCGCGCCCTCCAGCTCGCGGATGCTCTTGTCGAAGTGCGCGGCGATGTACTCCGCCACGTCCGCGGGCAAGTCGATGTTTTCCTCGTCCGCCTTCTTGCGCAGAATCGCCACGCGCGTTTCAAAGTCCGGCTTCTGGATGTCCACGATCAGCCCCGAGCCGAAGCGCGAGCGCAGGCGCTCCTCGATCGTCGGCAGTTCGTTCGGCGGCCGGTCGGACGAGATGATGATCTGCTTGCCGTTGTTGTACAGATCGTTGAAGGTGTGGAAGAATTCCTCCTGCGTCGCCGTCGTCTTGGACAAAAACTGGATGTCGTCCACCATCAATACATCCACATTGCGCATCTTTGCGCGCAGCTCCGCCGTGCCCTTCTTCTTGACGATCGCGTCGATCAGCTCGTTCGTAAAGCGCTCCGAAGTCGTCAAAAGCACGCGCGACATCGGGCGCTCGGTCATGATGAAGTTGCCGATGGCGTTCATCAGGTGCGTCTTGCCCAAGCCCACGTCGCCATACAGAAACAGCGGGTTGTAGACCTCGCTCGGCTGCTCCGCCACGGCCAGCGACGCCGCGTAGGCAAAGCTGTTCGACGGCCCGGTCACGAACGTCTCAAATGTGTACTTCGGGTTGAGCATCGCTTCGCTGACGAGCTGCTGCTGGCGCTCCGCCTCGCGCGGGTCGATGATCTTCAGCGAGTAGTCCATGCCGAACACATTGCGCACGAGGATCTCCACGCGCTGACGGTAGCGCCCCACCATCACCGACTGGGACATCGCGTCCTCGAACGTCACGATGACCTCGTTCGACGTCACCGCGAACAGCTTCATCGGCTTGACCCATGCGTCAAAGCTCGCCTTTTGGATCTGCGTTCGGAAGACCTCGATCACATGATTCCACATTTGCTCCTGTTCCGGAGTGTAATTCATCCGTAAAACCCCTTTTCCCGCAACCCTTTCCATGCAAACGCGCGGGTGCGGCGCCCGATGGCCATCCGCCCGCCCGATGGATTCGACATGGTTTTCCACCGTTTTCCACAGCTCCAACCTGTGGAAAAACCTGTGGGTATGTGGATAACTTCTCAACTATTCTAGCAGACAATCGGGGAAAATGCAAGGGGCGCAAGGGTTTTGTCAAACTATTGTCCCTGTTGACAAGTTGTGCATTACTCTCCGGATGCCTGTGTATTTTACGGCGAAGTGCGTGGAAAACGCCGGGATAAGTCGAAAAAGCGACCGCGCGCGGGAAGAAAACCGACCAAATCCTGTAGATAAATTCGACGAAAGAACGGCACAACGGCGCGCCTGACCGTCTGAAATGGGCATCGCGCAGGCCGCTTCCGCGCGCTGCGCAGCGATTGCCGTCCGCGCTGCCGCGCATTCCTCTCAGCAACGCGCGCATCTCAGGCGGCAGAGCCTGCCGCCCTCCCCTTCCGCCTCCGTCGATTTGATTGGAAAGCCTGTTCTCCCTTCACTTCTCCCCGCCGCGAGCCTTGACGAAGCCAAGCGGAAGGTTTTGGTAAGTCGCCAGCGTCCAGCCGCGCTCGCCGTCCAGCTCGGGCCGCTCGCCCGCGAGGAAACGCTCGGCGCGCCCGGCGTCCAGTTCGGCAGATCGAAGCGCCGTGCCGGCAAAGTCGGCCCCGGCAAATTCCGGCAGGTCCGGCCGCGCTGCCATCGCCAGCGCGCGCATCGGCTGCACGTGGCTCCGCCCGGCGCGCAGCAGGCACAGCCCCGGCTTGACCGTTCGTATGCCGTCCAGCGGCGGCGCGTCGGGGGGAAGCGCGTGCACGTAGTCGCCCTGGCGGATCAGCGGCGCGCCGCGCAGCACATCGGGAATCCGGCACGCGCTCTCCTCCAGCCGCGCGACCAGCGCTTCGTTCGACTCCTCCGCGACCGTCCGCGCGGCTCCTTCGCCCCGCCTTGCCGCGGACTGCGAAGATAGATGGCGAGCAGAAGCGCCTGCGGACGCTCTCCGTGCGTTTTCGCGGGCGGCTCTCTTCGAGCGGGCGCCTTGCCTTGCCGGAAAATTCGCCGCGCCGGATTCGGCGGGACATGGCGCGCTCCGGCCGGCGAAGGATCGCTCGTCCTCCCCCGCCTTTTGCACGGCTTCAATTCTTGAAAAGCCGCCGGTGAAGGATCGCTCGTCCTCCCCCGCCTTTCGCACGGCTTCAACCCCTGAAAAGCCGCCGGCGAAGATCCGTTCATTCTCCCCTGCCTCCTGCGCGTTTTCCTTCTCCGCAGGGACTTCGACAGACTCTCCTCCGCGCTTGCGCAGCCGCGCGACGAAGTGGCCGTCGCCGCGCAGCCTGTGTGGCCACGCGCGCAGCATGCCGCCCTCCGATCTGCCCACCCCGGGCAGGACAAAGTCCTCCAAAGAGAACTCCGGATGGCGCTGCAGGAACGATTCGATGCTTCCCTCGTCCTCGAGCCGGTTGAACGTGCAGGTGGAGTAGACCAGCCGCCCGCCCGGTCGAAGCAGCTCTGCCGCCCGGTCGAGGATTTCAGCCTGACGGCGCGCGCAGCCCGCCGGCGCGCCGGGACGCCATTCCGTGCGTGCGGCCGGTTCGCGGCGGAACATTCCCTCGCCGGAGCACGGCGCGTCGACGAGCACCGCGTCGAACCACTCCGGCCAGCGCGCGGCCAGCGCCTCCGGATAGGCGCACACCGCGATGGCGTTCACCACGCCGAGGCGCTCGAGGTTCTCCGCCAGTATGCGCGCCCGCGAGGGCACCGGCTCGTTGCTCACCAGCACGCCCCGCCCGCGCATCGCCGCGGCGATCTGGGTGGTCTTGCCGCCCGGCGCGGCGCAGAGGTCGAGGATGCGCTCGCCCGGCCGGGCGCCGAGCGCGGCGGCGGACAGCATCGCGCTCGCCTCCTGAAGGTAGAACGCGCCGCAGGCGTGCGCGAGCGACGCCCCCGGGCGCATGCCCGGCCGCAGGTAGAAGCCGTTCTCCGCCCACGGCACCGGATCGCCGCAAAACTCCGCCGCGGCCGCGTGCGCCCCGGGGCGAAGCGGGTTGATCCGAAGCGCGAGCGCCGGCTCGCCCTCCAGCGCTGCGAGAAAATCATCCAGTTCGGCGCCGAGCAGCGCGCGCATTTCTTCTATGAATCCTTCCGGAAACATGCCAACCTCTCCCCGTGCCGGTCCTGCGCCGGTTCATGTCTGGATTTCCATTATAGCATCCTTCGGCAATTCCCGCAAGCGCGGCGGCATGTGCGGGAGAATGTTTGGAAAATCCGTAAGGAGGATGAAGTAGAATCATAGTTTCTACCTATTTATATGAGAAATACAAAATACGGACGCAATTTGACAATTTCATTTTTTCATTCGGAAATTCCGAACAATCCGCGCAGCAGCGCGTCCGCTTCCCCCTCGCCGGAGAGGTATGCGCCGAGCGCGCTCGCCGCCTGCGCGCGCCACGCATTGGAAAATGCGGGCGGCACGATCAGCGATTCCGCGTGCAGCGCGAGGTCGATCGGCAGGTAGGGGCTGTTCGCCGCATAGCCGGTCAGCGCGTCAATGGTGTTGAACATGCCCCGGTCGGCCAGCGCGCTTTGGCTCTCCTCTCCGAGCAGGTGCCGCACCAGCTCCTCCGCCAGCGCCTGCCGTTCGCCGCCGTTCGCGACAACCGACATCAGCAGCACCTGATCCGTAAACGCAGCCGCGCCGTCGATTTCCCAGTTTGTCCCGCGCCCCTGGTCGCGCAGCCGCACCAGCTGGGCGATTTCGCGCTGCGTCACCGGTTCGATCATGGCTTCGCCGTCTTCCAAGGCATCCGCCGCTGCCGGCAGGCCGAGGTCGATCCCCGGATCGACGATCTCTTCTTCAGCGGCTTCGACGGAACACAGCGCGAGCATTGCCGCCGGCCAGCTGCGATAGGGCTCGTCGTCGGGGACGCTGGCGGCGAGTTCGCGGCGGTCGGCGGGCAGCGCCGCGTCCGTTGCCCACGCATAGCCGCCCAGCGCCACGGGCACGGCCAATCCGCCGCCGCAGGTCTGGAGCGCGCTGCGAACCGGCATGTCGTCCAGCGCCGCCAGCGCGGAGGAATCGACCGGCATTCCGGGCGCGAACAGAATCGCGTCGGGCGGGCGCACGCCGGAGTCGGTCAGAGTCGCCAGCGCGGATTCATCGACGTAGATGGCCTCGACGTATACGCCCTCGTGCGCGCGCTCGAACGGCGCAAAGCACTCGTTCAGCCATCCGGAAAAGGATTCGCCGCTCGTCCAGCCCTCGCAGATCCAGACGCGCAGTACGCCGCTGAAGCCGGCGTACTTTTCAGCGATCAGTTCGCGCGTGCCCAGCGGCAGCACGTCCGCCGCGCGAAGGACGGCCGGAATCAGGAGTAAGAGCAAAATTCCGCAAATCCAATGCATCCATTTTTTCATGAAATTCCTCCACCGCAATCGTCCATCAAACCTATGCAAAATCGCGGCAATATATGAAGCAAAACTTTTTTTCAAAAAGGGGTTGACAAGTGGGCTGGGGCGTGCTATAATATCATACGTTGTCGCGAGCGAGCGGTTCCGCAAGGGGCTGATCGAGGGGGTGACAGCGAGCGATTCTTGAAAACGATACAGAGATAAAGAAGAAGCGAGAAGTCAGATTCGAAGAGTGAAACGCCTCTTGAGCAGGGAGGAAGCTGGGAGCTTTGGCGAGTTCCTGGTGGGAGACCTGCGAGGGAGGAGAAGGATTGAACATCAGAGTTTGATCCTG
>DVJL01000044.1 GCA_018716805.1 Candidatus Faecivicinus avistercoris
TGGTGCGGCTTAGAGGTAAGTCCGGCCGGCGGAAGCGCCGAGAGGGTCAGTAGTGGGGAGGCCATGTCCTTAGGAGCGAACGCCCCAGCCGGCGAGTGTGGGGGCAAAGACCAGGTCGGGCGCGCGAACCCGATTTCTTTATGCCCATCGCACGCACTCATCCCTGAATCCAGATTCGAGGTGCCTATGGAATTTCATCACCTTCCGGTGCTGCTGAACGAATGCCTGGACGGGCTCAACCTCCGTCCGGACGGAACCTATCTGGACTGCACGCTCGGCGGGGCTGGGCACAGCTCGGAGATCTTCCGCCGGCTCGGCGCGGGCGGCACGCTGATCGGCATCGACCGCGATTCGGAGGCCATCGCCGCCGCCACGGCGCGCATGGCTTCGCTGGAAGGGCCGGCGCGCTTTGTGCCGGTTCGCGGCAATTTTCACGACGCCAAGGCGCTGCTCGCCGGGCTGGGCGTCGGCGCGCTGGACGGCGTGCTGGCCGACCTCGGCGTCTCGTCGCACCAGCTCGACGAACGCGAGCGCGGCTTCTCCTACCACGACGACGCCCCGCTCGACATGCGGATGGACGCTTCGCAGCCGCTCAGCGCGCGAAAGATCGTCAACGAATGGCCGGAGGACGCGCTGACGGAGATCCTGCGCGACTATGGCGAGGAAAAGTGGGCGCGCCAGATCGCGCGCGTGATCTGCGACCGGCGCGCGTCGGCATCCATCGAGCGCACGAGCCAGCTGGTCGGCATCGTCGATGCCGCCATTCCGAAGAAGTTCCGCGCAAAGGACGGCTCGCACCCGGCGCGCAGGACGTTTCAGGCGCTGCGCATCGCGGTCAACGACGAGCTCAGGCCGCTCGAACAGGCGCTGCGCGACCTGGCCGGCCTGCTCAACCCCGGCGGGCGGCTGTGCGTGATCGCGTTCCACTCGCTCGAGGACCGCATCGTCAAGAACACGTTCCGCACGCTGGCCGACCCGTGCATCTGTCCGAAGAACCTGCCGGTGTGCGTCTGCGGGCGCAGGCCGACGGTCCGGCTGGTCACGCGCAAGCCCATCACGGCCTCGGAGGCGGAGCTGGCCGAAAACCCCCGCGCGCGCAGCGCCACGCTGCGCATCGTGGAAAAGCTGCCAGAGTGATGAGAAAGCCTGCAAGACAGGGAAGCAAACCTGCCGGCAAGGGAGCTTGCTTGGACGCAAGCGGCCGCGGCCTGCAGGCGCAGCTGACGCAGAAAGCAAAAGTTGTCTCTCATTTCTCTCTTGTCGGGGCAATTTTTGCGTTTGCGGGCTTTGTCCGCGCTCTGCGCCCGCGGAGGAAGCGGGCATGACGAAGCAAGACCTCTGAAAGACCGTCGAGCCGCACTCGGGGAGGGGGTTCGGACGAACAATCCTCTTTCCCCGCGAACTCAGGAAAGGAGCGCTCAGATGACCGAGATGGAACGGATGCTGGCCGGCCGGCTGTACATCGCGCAGGGCGAGGAGATCGCCTCGGCTTTCCTGCGCTGCCGCAGACTGACCGACGCGTTCAACCGCGCCGCTTACGATGACTTTGAAGGCCGGAATGCCATCCTGCGCGAGCTGTTCGGCGCCCTCGGCGAAGGGGCGTCCATCGCGCCGCCGTTTCGCTGCGACTACGGCAGGAACATCTTCATCGGCGACCGCTTCATGGCAAACTACGACTGCATCATGCTCGACGTCTGCCGCATCACCATCGGCGACGACGTGTTCTTCGGCCCGCGCGTCGGGCTGTACACGGCGGCGCATCCCCTCGACGCCGCGGTGCGCGCCGAAGGGTTGGAATACGGCCGGCCGATCGCCATCGGCAATGGCGTCTGGCTGGGCGGCAACGTCGTGGTCAACCCCGGCGTGACGGTCGGCGACGGCGCGGTCGTCGGCTCGGGCAGCGTCGTCACGCGCGATATCCCTCCAAACGTCGTCGCCGCGGGCAATCCCTGCCGCGTGCTGCGCCAGATCATCGAGGACGACCGCGCGCACTGGCGCGCGCTGCGCGACGAATACCGCGCGTGGCAAGAGGAGGGAAAGACATGAGCGGCGCGCTGAAATTTCTCGACCTGCCGTCCGGGCGGGTGCCGCTGCCGGCGTTCTTCCCCGACGCCACCTACGGCGCGATCCGCGCCGGATCGTTCGAGGACGTCGAGCGCGCCGGCCTGTTCGGCTGCGAGATGAACAGCTATCACCTGATGAACCGCCCCGGCGCGCGGCTGATCAAGTCGCTCGGCGGGCTGCACGGCTTCACCGGCTATCGCGGCGCGATTCTGACCGACTCGGGCGGCTTTCAGCTCTATTCGCTCATCCGCGAAAACGCCGGCTACGGCGAGATCCGCGACAAGGAGATCATCTTCCGCCCCGACCGCGGGCGCGAAAAGCTGACCTTCACGCCGGAGAAGTGCATCCAGGTGCAGTTTCAGTACGGCTCGGACATCATGATGGCGCTGGACATGTGCACCCACCCGGACGATCCGGACGGCGTGCAGCGGACGAGCGTCGGGCGGACGGTCGCGTGGGGCGCGCGCTGCCGCGCGGAGTTCGATAAACTGGCGAAGGGCGCGAAGGACGGCGCGCGGCCGATGCTGTTTGGCATCGTGCAGGGCGGCGCGGATCCGGCGCTTCGCATGGAGTGCGGCCGGCGGCTGGAGGAAATCGGCTTCGACGGCTATGGCTTCGGCGGCTGGCCGCTCGACGCCGGCGGCGCGTTCCGCCCGGACATCCTCAGGATGGCCGCCGACGCCATGCCCGACGGCAAGGTGAAGTACGCCATGGGGCTGGGCAAGCCGGAGGAGATCGTCCAGTGCGTGGAGATGGGCTATTCGCTGTTCGACTGCGTCATCCCCACGCGCGAGGCGCGCCACCAGCGGCTGTACGTCTTCCACGAGGGAATGGATACCCCCGACGCCGTGCGCGCGCCGGACGGGCGCTTTTACAGCTATCTCTACGCGCTCGACGCCGCGCACTGCCGCGACAGCCGGCCCGTCGATCCATCGTGCGACTGCGCGCTGTGCCGGAACCACTCGCGCGCGTACCTGCACCACCTGTTCAAGGTGGGCGACCCGCGCGCGATGGCGCTGGCCACCGCGCACAACCTGCGCTTCTACGGAAGGCTGATGGAGCTGCTGCGCGATGAATGAACCGATGCTCGAAAAGCTGCTGAACGCCAAGAAGTATCAGGACGTCTGTCCGGACACGGTTCGCCGCGTCTGGGCGGAGTGCCGCGAAAAGTACAAGAGGCCCAAGGAGGCCGAGCGCGCCGCGCGCGAAGCGCTGCACGGCATCACGGGGGCTTTTCTGACGCCCGGAGAAGCGAAGCGATGCGCGGATGCGCTGCGCGATTGGGCGGCGCAGGGCCGGGACGACGCCGGTCTGGAACGAATTCTGGCACAGCACGCCTCCACGCGCGAGCGCCTGCCGCTTTCGCGAATGGACGCGCTGTATGAGAAGATCTTTGCCATCGCCGGACGGCTCGAATCCGTGCTCGATCTCGCGTGCGGGTTGAATCCCCTCTATCTGGGCGCGCGGGGAATCCGCACCGTCGGATTGGACATCTCCGGGCAGTCGGTGAACCTCGTCAACAACTTCGCCGCAAGCTGCGGCGCGCCGGTTCGAGCGGTCTGCGCCGATTTGCTCTGCGAAGGCGCGATTCCGGAGGAGCGGTTCGATCTGGCGCTTCTGTTCAAGGTGCTTCCGCTGCTCGAGCGCCAGCGCGCAGGCTCGGCCGCCGCCGTGATGTCGCGCGCGAACGCCCGGGCGCTGGCCGTCTCCTTCCCCACCCGCACGCTCGGCGGCCGCGACGTCGGCATGGAGCGCCACTACTCCGAATGGATGGAGGCGCGCGTGCCCGAGGGCTTCGCCATTGCCGGCCGCTTCGCCGACGGGAACGAACTGTTCTACATCCTGAAGGAGGGATGAACGTGCCGAAGCTCTACGTCGTCGCCACGCCGATCGGCAATCTGAGCGACCTGACCCCGCGGATGCGCGAGGCGCTCGAGTGCGCCGATCTGATCGCCGCAGAGGACACGCGCGTGACGATGAAGCTGCTCAACCACCTCGACCTGAAAAAGCCGCTGGTCTCCTGTCACCGGCACAACGAGGAAAACCGCGCGCCGCAGCTGATCGAGCGGATGCTCTGCGAGGATCTGACCGTCGCGCTGACGTGCGACGCCGGCACGCCGGGCATCTCCGATCCCGGCCATCTGCTGGTGCGCGCGGCGTGGGAGGCGGGCGTGCCGGTCGAGCCGGTCAGCGGGCCGTCGGCGGTCGTCACGGCGCTGTCGGCCTCGGGCTTCGACGCGCGCGAATTTGCATTCTACGGCTTTTTGCCGCGCGAGAAGAAGGCGCTGCGCGAAAAGCTTACGTCCATACGCAGCGCCGGGCCCGGCGTGGCCGTGCTGTACGAATCGCCGCACCGCGTGGCCGGCCTGGTCGCCGAGATCGCCGCGCTCTGGCCGGAGTGCGGGCTGTGCGCCTGCTGCGACCTGACCAAGCGGTTCGAGCGCATCGACCGCGGTTCCGCCGCAGAAGTGCTCGAAGCGCTTCGCGCGAATCCAAACGTCGAAAAGGGCGAATACTGCCTCGTGATCGACCTCTCATCGCTTCCCCCGCTGGACAAGCCGGCCGCGCAAACCGACGCGGCGCAGTTCGTCCTCGGCCGGATGCTCGACGGCGCACCGCTGGCCGAAGCGGTCAATGCGGCTCGGGAGGCCGGCTATCCGCGCAACGAGTTGTACCGCGCGCGGCTGCGCATCGCAGAGCTGCTGGAAAGCACCGGAAATCCCGGCGAGCGCTGAGCCTGTCCCTGTCTTTCGCGGCTGCGGCCGCCATTTTGCGGCGCGACGGGCTTTCGGAGCGCTTTTTCCCGCCGGTGAAAGCGAATTTTTGATGAAAATGCGGGAATTCGGTTGCCTTTTTGCGCCAACCGTGCTATAATACTTTAGCATATTGTGTGTTCGATACTTTGAGGAGGATGTTCCATGACTGCTTTGTCCGTTATCATCGATGTCGTGCTGATTCTTATTTCCCTCGCCCTGATCATCGCCGTGCTGCTCCAGCAGGGACAGCGGCAGGGATTGGGCGCCATCAGCGGCGGTGCGGAGACCTTCCTTGGGAAGAATAAGGCCAGCAGCGCGGAGGGCAAGCTCAAGCTGTTCACGAAGATCGCCGCGGCGGTGTTCATCGTGCTCGCCATCGTTTCCACGATTATCACCTCGCACATCGCCTCCAACGCGTCCGACGCGACGGACACGACGGACGACACCGCAGTCGAAGCCACCGTCGATCCGGAAGCCAGCGCTGACCCGGAGGCCACCGTCGATCCGGAAGCCTCTGAGGAGCCGGCGGCAACCGACGATGCGGACGCGACCGAAGCTCCGGCCGATGACGCTGCCGAGGCGACGGCAGAGCCGGATGCCGAGGCCACCGAGGAGCCGGCCGACGAGGCCGAGCCGACCGCCACGGCCGAAGCCTGATTTCAGAGAAGTTGATCGCTTTGCAATGAGGGAAAATAGTACGCGCGCACCACGGCTTCAGAGAGCCGCCGGAAGCTGAAAAGGCGGCGCCGCGCCGCGCGGAACTCGTTCCTGAGCACCCGGGCAATGCCGGGCGGGCCGTCCCGTTACAGGCGCTTGAGCGGGCTCTTTGAGCCAACGAGAGTGGTACCGCGAAGGGCATTCAGGCCTTCCGTCTCTTCAGTGCAGACGGAGGGCCTTTGTCATAGATTCAAGAGATTCATCGACCGAATGGAGGAAAATCCCATGAGAGAAGTTCCCGCCTACTCCCCGGCAGACATCGAGGCGAAATGGCAGCGGCACTGGGAGGAAAACCACTCCTTTGCCGCGGAGAAATCCCACGCAAAGCCGAAGTTTTATCCGCTGATCGAGTTCCCCTATCCGTCCGGCGCGGGGCTGCACGTCGGCCATCCGCGCTCGAACACGGCGATGGACATCATCGCCCGCAAGCGCCGCATGGAGGGCTACAACGTGCTGTTCCCGATCGGCTACGACGCCTTCGGCCTGCCGACGGAGAACTACGCCATCAAAAACCACATCCATCCCGCCGTCGTCACCGAAAAGAACATCGCCCGCTTCCGCCAGCAGCTGAAGCGGCTGGGCTTCTCGTTCGACTACGACCGCGAGATCTCGACCACCGATCCGAAGTACTACAAGTGGACGCAGTGGATCTTCCTGAAGCTGTTTGAGCACGGCCTGGCCTACAAGGCCGAAATGCCGATTAACTGGTGCACGAGCTGCAAGGTCGGCCTGGCGAACGAGGAGGTCGTCAACGGCGTGTGCGAGCGCTGCGGCGGCGAGGTCGTGCGGCGCGTCAAGAGCCAGTGGATGCTGAAGATCACCGACTATGCCCAGAAGCTGCTCGACGGGCTGGAGCAGGTCGACTTCATCGACCGCGTCAAGACGCAGCAGCGCAACTGGATCGGCCGCTCCGAGGGCGCGGAGGTCGACTTCACGCTGTCCACCGGCGACAAGCTGCGCGTGTACACCACGCGGCCGGACACGCTGTTCGGCGCGACGTACATGGTCATGTCGCCGGAGCACCCGCTGATCGACCAGCACAGAGAGCAGATCGCCAACTACGACGCCATCGTCGCCTATCGCGAGGCCGCGGCGCGCAAATCCGACTTCGAGCGCACGGAGTTGAACAAGGACAAGACCGGCGTGGCGATCGAGGGCATCACGGCGACCAATCCCGTCACCGGCGCGCAGATCCCGGTCTGGGTGTCCGATTACGTGCTGATGGGCTACGGCACGGGCGCGATCATGGCCGTTCCGGCGCACGACGAGCGCGACTGGGCGTTCGCGACGAAGTTCGGCCTGCCGATCGTCGAGGTCGTCGCCGGCGGCAACGTGCAGGAGGCCGCGTACACCGACATCACCGACGGCGTGATGGTCAACTCCGGATTCCTGAACGGCATGAAGGTCGCCGAGGCCAAGAAGGCCATCATCGACTGGCTGACCGAGCAGGGGCTGGGCGAGCGTCACGTCAACTACAAGCTGCGCGACTGGGTGTTCTCGCGCCAGCGCTATTGGGGCGAGCCGATCCCGCTGGTCAAGTGCCCGCACTGCGGCTGGGTGCCGCTGCCGGAGGACCAGCTGCCGCTGAAGCTGCCCGAGGTCGAGAGCTACGAGCCCACCGACAACGGCGAATCCCCGCTGGCCGCGATGACCGACTGGGTCAACACGACCTGCCCGAAGTGCGGTGGCCCCGCGCAGCGCGAGACCGACACGATGCCGCAGTGGGCGGGCTCGTCGTGGTACTTCCTGCGCTACATCGACCCGTGGAACGACGGCTGCCTCGCCGACCCGGAGGAGATGAAGTACTGGCTGCCGGTTGACTGGTACAACGGCGGCATGGAGCACACCACGCTGCACCTGCTGTACAGCCGTTTCTGGCACCGCTTCCTGTACGACATCGGCGTCGTGCCGACGCCGGAACCGTATCAGAAGCGCACCTCGCACGGCATGATCCTCGGCGCGGACGGCGAAAAGATGTCCAAGTCGCGCGGGAACGTCATCAATCCGGACGACATCGTCGACGAGCTGGGCGCGGACGCCTTCCGAATGTACGAGATGTTCATGGGCGCGTTCGACCAGGCGATCCCGTGGTCGACCGACGGCGCGCGCGGCTGCCGCAGGTTCCTCGACCGCGTCTGGCGGCTGCAGGAGATGCTCATCGACGGCGACGGCATCCGCGACGACATGGCCTTTGACGTCCACTCCTGCATCAAGAAGGTCTCCGAGGACTACGAGCGCATGAAGTACAACACCGCCATCGCGGCGATGATGACGCTGGTCAACGCGTTCTACGCCAAGGGCAGCATCACCAAGGGCGAACTGCGCGCGCTGATCCTGCTGCTCAACCCCGTCGCGCCGCACATCACCGAAGAGATGAACGAGCGAAACGGCTGCGTCGACGGCGAGCTGCTGCACGCCAAGTGGCCGGAATACGACGAGGGCAAGCTGGTCAAATCGACCGTCGAGATCGCCGTCCAGGTCAACGGCAAGATGCGCTGCCGCATGGACGTGCCCGCCGACCTGACCCGCGAGGGCGCGGCCGACTACTTCCTGCCCATGCCGGAAGTTCAGTCGCTGATCGACGGCAAGTCCGTCAAAAAGCTGGTCTACGTCCCCGGCAGGCTGCTGAACCTGGTCGTTGGCTAAAGCCGGCCGGCCATGAGGGCGCTTGAAGAAAAAATCCGCCATTTTGAGCGAAGCTTCTGCCGATTTTTGCAGAGCATCTCCGGCAGCACAAATGGCATTTTATGGAATTTTCAAGCGCTCTCATGGGCGCCGGAGCACAAAATGCGCAGACCCGGCCCCGGTTTTACGAAGTTTTACATCGCGGGGCTTGCGTTTTCCCTGATCCGGTGGTATAATTAGTCTGTTTGTTGTGGCATAACCTTGAAGGAGGTGTGATAGAGTATGGGAAAGTATTGTGAGATCTGCGGAAAGGGCGTCGTTTACGGCAACAACGTCAGCCATTCCAACCGCAAGACGCGCCGCACCTGGGCTCCGAACACGCAGAAGGTGCGCGTTCTGGTCAACGGCGCTCCGAAGCGCATGTCTGTCTGCACGCGCTGCCTGCGCAGCAACAAGGTTGAGCGCGCGCTGTGAGCACGGCTGTCCGAGCGCAAAATGACCGGCCAACGGGAAATCGCCCTCTTCGCGGCGGATGTTTCCCGTTGGCCGGTTTTTTCGGCTTTCGCCGCACAATCTATCCAAAGCGCCAGATCAGGAATCCGATGCTCACCAGCACGATGCCCAGAAACGACGCCCAGAGCCAGCTGGGCACGGACAGCAGGAGAATGAGCATCCCCGCGGCCATCAGTACCAGCCCGATGTTCTTCGCCGTCCGGTTTCCATTCTTGCCGCCAAAAAAGCAAAATCTGCTCAATGCAATCGCCTCCCCCGCAATATCGTATGCGCCGCGCGCGCCATTTGTTCAAAAAACCGCCCGTCGCCGGAGTTCAACACCGCGCCCATTTCGCGCATTCCCGCTTGAACGAGGCTTCTGCCTGTGCTATAATTTGAAGGAAGCCGGACGCCGGAGGTCCGGCGCCGAAAGGATGTCCGACCCATGCAGAAAATCCGAACCACCGTCAAGATCGCCGGCAAGGAATACAACATCACCGGTTACGACCCAGCCGAACACGTCCAGCGCGTGGCTGAGCACGTCGACCGAACCATGAGCGAACTCTCGCTGACGACCCACCTGCCGCCGGCGCAGCTGGCCGTGCTGGCCGCCATCAACGCCACCGACGACATGATCAAATCGCGCGACGAGATCCGCCGCCTCCGCGCGGAAAACGAACGCCTGCGCGCAGAACTGGAGAAACAGGCCGATGAGAAATAAACCCGAGCTGCTCGCCCCGGCGGGCAGCATGGCCGCGCTCGTCGCCGCCGTGCAAAACGGCGCGGACGCCGTCTACCTCGGCATGGGCGACTTCAACGCCCGGCACAGCGCCGGCAACTTTTCGGCCGGTCAGCTGGCGGACGCGGTTCGCTATTGCCATGCGCGCGGCGTGCGCGTCCACGTCACGCTGAACACGATGATCCGCGAGGACGAGCTGCCCGCCCTGCGCCGCGCCATCGAATCGGTCGCCGCCTCCGGCGCGGACGCCGTGCTCGTTCAGGACTTCGGCGTCGCGCGCGCGGTGCGCGCGATCGCGCCGGGGCTCGCGCTGCACGCCAGCACGCAGATGGCCGCGCACAACCGCGCCGGCGTGGAATTTCTGGCGCGAAACGGCTTCGCCCGCGCCGTGCTCGCCCGCGAGATGTCCATTCCCGAGATTCAAGCGTGCGCGGGGCTGGGAATCGAACTGGAAGCGTTTGTCCACGGCGCGCTGTGCGTCTCCTGCTCGGGGCAGTGCCTGTTTTCGGGAATGGTCGGCGGGCGCAGCGGAAACCGCGGCCGCTGCGCTCAGCCGTGCCGGATGCGCTACCGGATGGAGGACGCGGACGGCTATCTGCTCTCGACGAAGGATCTCTGCGCGCTCGGCGCGCTGGACGATCTGCGCGAGGCCGGCGTCGACAGCTTCAAGATCGAGGGCCGGCTGAAGCGTCCTGAATACGTCGCCGCCGTCACCGCCGCCTATCGCGCCGCGATCGACCAGCCCGCCGCGCCGCGCGACGCGCTGCCGCTTCAGCAGATGTTCAATCGCGGCGGCTTCACGCGGGGGTATCTCCACGGCGTGGACGATTCGGAGCTGATGTTCTCCGCGCGGCCAAACCACCTGGGCGTCAAGATCGGCGGCGCGGCGCAGGACGGCTGGATCCGGCTGGACGCCGACGTCGATCCGGAGGACGCGCTGGTGCTTCGCGCGATTCCGCTGGGCGAACCGGAAACCGCCGTGCCAAACAGCGAAAGGTCTGCGCGCACGCCGGGTGAACGGGCGGCGGCCAGCCGGCGCGGAGGAGATCGTTCCCGCACAGCCGCGCGGGATTCCCGCGGAACTTCCTCCGACGCCGACCGTCCGGTCCGGCTGTCCGGTTTCGCGGGCGATTTCGTCCGCTGCCCCGGCGCGCGGCGCGGCGACCGGCTGATCCGCCTGGTTTCCGAAGCCCAGATGCGCGCAGCGCGGGAAAGCGCCTCGGGCGAATGCCGGGCAATTTCCATCCGCGCCGAACTGACGCTGCGCGTCGGCCGGCCGGCCGAACTCGGAATCTCGGACGGAACGCTCGCCGCTCAAGCTGTCGGCCCGGCCGTCGAAGCCGCGCACAGCCGGGAATTCGACCGTGAGCGCGCCGAAGCGCAGCTGCGCAAGACCGGCGGGACGCCCTATCGGATGACTGATGTGACGATCCATGCCGATGCGAACGCCTTTTTCCCGATTTCGGAGCTCAACGCCCTGCGGCGCAACGCGCTCGACGCCCTGACCCAATTGCGCCTTTCGGAGCCTTCGGACGCCGCCGCAGCCGCTTCCCGCGCGTCCGGCAGCAGTCCCGCGCCAGCGGACTTCCGCCCGTCGGAATCCATCTGCGCGGCTGCGCTTCGCACGGGCAGCGATTTCGCAATGACGCAGGAGCTTCTCCCTCCGAATGCAGACGCGGCCCCTCCCGCGCATGGCGGCTTTGTAGAAGGCAAGGTTTCTCCCGCGCGCGGCGGCTCTGCGGAAGGCACAGCTTCTTCCGCGCACGGCGGCCCCGCAGAAGACGAAGTTCTCCCCGCGCACAGCGGCTTTGCAGAAAGTGCGGACGGCCTCGCGCAAGGCGCGGCGTCCCTTCTTCCTCAGGCATCCGGCGCGAGTGCTTCCCGCGCTCCGACGCCCTCCCCCGCTCCGGCGCATCCCGCCGTTCGGGTTCAGAGCGGGGATCCCGAGCTGCTCCAGCGGGCGCTGGCGCTGGGCGCAGACGGCGCGATCTTCGATCCTCCCGACGTCCGGCCGGAGGCGCTCGACGCGTTCGCGCCCCAGCTGCCCGACACATTCGCCCTCGCCGTACCCGAGGTTCTCTCCCAACGCTCGCTGGAGACGCTCTTCGGATGGACACAGCGGCACGCCGGGCGGATCGAGCGCGTCTACCTCGCCAACATCGGCCACTTCGCGCTGGACTGGCCAGGCGTGCACATCGCGGATTTTCTGCTCAACGCGGCAAATTCGTTTGCAGTCAGCCAGCTTCGCGAGTGGGGCTGCGCGGGCTACACGCCGTCGGTCGAGCTGAACGGCGCGCAGATCGCCGCCATGGACAGCGAGGAATCCCGCTGCCCGCGCGAGCTGATCGTGCACGGCCGGATTCCGCTGATGCGGTTGCGGCACTGTCCGCTGCGCGCGGCGCGCGGCATCCCGGGCAAACACGCCGGATGCCATCGCTGTGACGGCTGCGCCCCTGCCGAGCGCGTGGACGCAAAATCGCTGACCGACCGAACCGGCGCGTCCTTTCCGCTGCGCAGGCTCGCGACGCCGGACGGCTGCGTCATCCGCCTGCTCAACAGCGTGCCGCTGATGACGCTGCGCAGAATTCGCCGGCTGCCGCGCGCGGAAGGCTGGCGCGTGCTGGCCGACGGCGCGGGCGACGCGGAGGCGGCTGTTCGCCTGTACCTGCTCGCCGCGCGCGGCGGGGACGTCCGCCAAAGCCCCGACTGGCCCGCGCTCTCCGAAATGCCTTCCACGACCGGGCACTACTTCCGCGGCGTGGAATGAGCCGCATGTTTCGCGCGACGTGATTCGCGCCTACCGTGCGCCCTGCGCAGGCCGGGGCGGCATCCGCTGGCGGCGTCTTGCGAGATCCGCTTCGAGAACCGAGTTTCGTCCCCTTCCGCGGCGTGGAACAATCCGCAGTTCCGCTTGTCGCGATTCGTGTCCGCCGTGTGTCCTGCGCAGACTGAAACGGCATCCGCTGGCGGCGTCTTGCGAGACCCGCTCGGGAACCGAACCTGCGCCCCTCGGGGCGGACGAAGTCCTTTTCGACCACAATTTCAGATGGAGTCGAACGCTATGAACGATAGAAACCTTCGGGTATTGGAATATCCCAAGATCCTCGAAATGCTGGCGGCGCTGGCGGTGACCGAGATGGGCCGCGAGCAATGCCGTCTGCTCACGCCGTCGGGCGATCCCGCCGAGGTGCGCCGCCGCCAGGCGGAGACCGAAGAGGCCTCGACCGTGCTGGCCTACGTCGGCGCAAACCCGATGGCCTACTTCACCGACGTGCGCGAATACCTCCGGCTGGCGCAGGTCGGATCGACGCTTTCGCAAAAGGCGCTTCTGATGGTCGCCGACGCGATCAAGGCCGCGCGCGTCGTGCGCTCCGCGCTGGTGACCGACCGCGAGGACACGCCGCTCCTGACCGAGATGGGCTCGCGGCTGTCCACGAACCGCTCGCTTGAAGAGGAGATCTACAACGCGATCCTCTCCGAGGACGAGATCAGCGACCGCGCAAGCCCCGAGCTGTACAACATCCGACGGCAGATGCGCGTGCTGAACGACCGCGTGCGCGACCGGCTCAACGCCATCATCCGCTCGTCGACGATGCAGAAGTACCTGATGGACGCCATCATCACCGTGCGCAACGGGCGCTACGTCGTGCCGGTCAAGGCCGAGTGCCGGCAGAACGTGCCGGGCATTGTGCACGACCAGTCCGGCAGCGGATCGACGCTGTTCATCGAACCGATGGGCGTGGTCGAGGCCGGCAACGAGCTCAAGCAGTGGACGCTCAAGGAGCGCAACGAGATCGAACGCATCCTCGCCGACCTCTCCTCGCGCATCGCGCCCGACGCGCCGCTGTACGCCAACAACCTGGACATGCTCTCGCGCGTGGACATGATCTTCGCCCGCGCGGCGCTGGGGCGGTCGATGCACGGCGTGACGCCGAAACTCAACGAGGAGGGCCGCGTCAACCTGATCCGCGCGCGGCACCCGCTGATCGACCCGTCGAAGGTCGTGCCCTCGACCATCCGGCTGGGCAGCGACTTCACCACGCTGGTCATCACCGGGCCAAACACCGGCGGCAAGACCGTGACGCTCAAGACCGTCGGCCTGCTCGCGCTGATGGCGCAGTCGGGCATGCTGATTCCCGCGGCGTTCGGCTCGGAGCTGGCCATTTACGACGCCGTGTTCGCCGACATCGGCGACGAGCAGTCCATTGAGCAGTCGCTTTCGACGTTCTCCTCCCACATGACGAACATCGTGGGCATCCTCGGCAGCGTCACGCCCAGGTCGCTGGCGCTGTTCGACGAGCTCGGCGCCGGCACCGACCCGACCGAGGGCGCCGCGCTGGCGATGTCGATCCTCGATCACCTGCGCAAGCAGGGCGTAGCCACCATGGCGACCACCCACTACAGCGAGCTGAAGGCCTACGCGCTGAGCACGCCGGGCGTGGAAAACGCCTCGGTGGAGTTCGATGTCGAGACGCTCCGGCCGACCTACCGGCTGTCCATCGGCATTCCCGGAAAGTCGAACGCCTTTGAGATCTCGCGCAAGCTGGGTCTGCCGGAATTTCTGATCGACGACGCCGGCGCGCGGCTCAGCCGCGATCAGGTGCGCTTTGAGGACGTCATCGCGAACGCCGAATACCACCGGCAGATCGCCGAAAAGGAGCGCGAGCTGGCCGAACAGGCCCACCGCGAGACGCAGAAGCTGCGCGACGAGGCCGAAAAGCTGCGCCGCGAGATCGACGAAAAGCGCGAAACCGAGCTGCGCAAGGCCAAGGAGCAGGCGCGGCAGGTGCTCAGGCGCGCACAGGCGGAGTCCGAGCAGCTCATCTCCGAGCTCAAGCGCCACCGCAACGACGGCCTCAAGGAGCACGAGCTGCACGCCATGCGCGCCAAGCTCCAGGACGCCATCGACGCCAATTCCGAGAAGATCGCCGCCGCAAAGCCCGAGGACGACGCCGTTCCGACCGACCTCAAGCCGGGCGAC
This sequence comes from Candidatus Faecivicinus avistercoris, assembly GCA_018716805.1. Lineage (GTDB taxonomy): Bacteria > Bacillota > Clostridia > Christensenellales > Aristaeellaceae > Faecivicinus > Faecivicinus avistercoris. The sequence continues at coordinate 14,375 of DVJL01000044.1, forward strand.
ACGGTGCTGCTGCTCGACCTGAACGCCCGTGCCACGGTGCTGACCGCGCCGGACGGCAAGGGCGACTGCTCGGTGCAGGCCGGCGCGCTGAAGCTCAAGGCGAACGTGTCGCGCATGCGCCGCGCGAAGCCCGAGAAGGAGAAGAAGCCAAAGGGCGGCGCGAAGGTCAGCGTCTCCATGCGCGACGTCGAGACGGAGTGCGATGTGCGCGGCAACACGCTCGAGGAGGCGCTGATGGCGGTGGATCTGTTCCTCGACGGCGCGGTGCTCAACCGCCTGCGCGAAGTCAGCATCATCCACGGCAAGGGCACCGGCGTGCTGCGCGCGGGCATCCACAAGCACCTGAAGGGCCACCCCGCAGTGAAGGAATTCCGCCTTGGCCGCTACGGCGAGGGCGAGGATGGCGTGACGATCGTCACGCTGAAGTGACCAGATTGGAAGGGAGAGCGATTGGGATGAAGAAATTTTGGATTCGGATCCTTGCAATGGCCGCCGCGCTGGCGGCAGCGTGCGCGTCCGGCGCGCTGGCGGACTCCACCACGCGGATCGACCACGAGCCGATTGCCGTCAACGCGGACTGGACGGAGGGCGAAATGCGCCCCGACGAGTACCACTACCATCCGTTCACGGTCGATCAGGTCGGCCTGGTGACCGTGCGCGTGCAGTCGTTCTACGGCAACGCGTCCTTCGACCTGCTCGACGCCGACCTCGTCAGCTGGGACATCACCTATCTCGGCGGCACCGAGGGCGCGCCGGCCACGCACGACCTCACCTACTACCTCGAACCGGGGCTGTACTATGTGCGCAGCAACGGCGCCTCCAACACGCAGGGCGACTACCGCATCAAGATCTCGCTCGAGCCGTGCGCGAGCGACGAGACCGAGCCGAACGACGACTACCACGGCGCGCAGCCGCTCGCTTCGGGCGCGACCGCCAGCGGCGTGCTGACCGAGTGGGATGAGCACGACTACTACGCCTTCACCCTGACCGAGGAGACCGAGGTGTACATGACCGCCAACTCCGAAATTCAGGGCTCGCAGGACCTCACCCTCTACGACGGCGACATGGTCGAAATCGACATCGTCTACGGCCTCCACGGCTACGCGGAGGAGCGGCTGCTGCCCGCGGGCACCTACTACATCGCCCTTTCGGGCGAAAAGGGCGCCTACACGCTGAAGGTCGATTTCGGCACGGCCGGTTCGGAAAAGGCCGCCATGGCGGAGTAATTCTTTTCCGCGCGGACACAATTTGTTCATTCCCGGTTCACGCCCGGGCGGTATAATCCAAAAATAAAAGGGGAATTGTCGATGAAAACAAAGATTCTGCTTGTAGACGACGACCCGAACATCCGCCAGCTGGTCAACCTGTACTTGGAAAAGGAAGGATTTGAGGTCGTCATGGCCGACCGCGGCGATGAAGCGATCAAAATCTTCAAATCCACGCCGCCGAACCTGATCTTGCTGGACGTGATGCTTCCCGGCATGGACGGCTGGCAGGTCTGCCGCGAGGTGCGCAAGGTGTCGAACATTCCGATCATCATGCTCACCGCAAAGGACGAGACCTTCGACAAGGTGCTCGGCCTCGAGCTGGGCGCGGACGACTACATGGTCAAGCCGTTTGAAATGAAGGAGCTGGTCGCGCGGATCAAGGCCGTGCTGCGCCGGTTCCAGAATTCCGAGACGCCGGCAAAGGAGCTGGTCTTTCCGGGGCTGACGATCAACATCAGCCAGTACACCGTGACCTTCATGGGCCGCGAGCTGGAAATGCCGCCCAAGGAGTTGGAGCTTCTGTACTTTCTGGCCAGCCATCCGGGGATGGTGTTTACGCGCGAGCAGCTGCTCGAACAGGTGTGGGGCTACGACTATTTCGGCGACTCCCGCACGGTGGACGTGCACGTCAAGCGCCTGCGGGAAAAGCTCTCCGCGGGCGAGCAGATGGGCTGGCAGATCAAGACCGTGTGGGGCGTCGGATATAAATTCGAGGTGAAATAAGCCATGCGGGGCGGGCTTTTCTGGCGCATCTTCAGCGCGATCATGGTCGCGATGCTGGCGGCCGTGGTGGTCTTTACGGGCATCATGTCCACGATGCTGCAGCAGGTCCGGCAGGAAAGCTATGAAAGCGAAGTGCGCCTTCAGGCGCATGAAATCGCCGACTACATGACCAACCTGAATCAGCTGAGCAGCGTGCGCGACAACGTGACCATGCAGTTCATTCTGCGCAGCAAGATCGCCGACATCCACGACCGGTACAACGCCGACATCTGGATCGTCAGCTACAATTCCGGCATCGCACAGGTGCTCGACAGCAGCTGGAATACGTCGGAAAGCATCTTCGATTCGGCCGTCATGGAACAGCTGCAGATCATCCAGCAGGGCAACGAGATCCGCGTGACCGGGCTGTTTCCCGAGCTGGGCGATCAGATCGTCACCATCGGCGTGCCATGGACCTATTCGGACGGCCAGGTCGTCGGCTCGGTGCTCCTGCACATTTCGACCGAGGAACTGCAGGTCCACCTGTCCGACCTGCTGCCCACCGTATTGCCCGCCGCAGTGCTGACGCTGGCACTGGGCACGCTTCTGTCCTTCCTGCTGGCGCGCGGCCAGACCAAGCCGCTGCGCGAGATCGACAACGCCGTGCGCGATTTCACCAAGGGCGATCTGACGCGCCGCGTCGAGCTGCACTGCGGCGGCGAGCTGGAGGTGCTGGGCAACTCCATCAACCGCATGGCGAGCGAGCTTTCGCAGCTGGAGGACTCGCGGCGCAACTTCGTCGCCGCCGTCTCGCACGAGCTGCGCTCGCCGCTGACGAGCATGCGCGGCTACGTCGAAGCCATGCTCGACGGCACCATCTCGCAAACGGATATGGACCGCTATCTCCACGTCGTGCTCGACGAAACCAACCGCCTGACCGATCTGGTGCGCGACCTGCTGGACATGTCGCGGTTTGAATCCGGCAAGTTTCCGCTGGACATCGCGCCCTTCGACGCCAACGAGATGTTCCGGCGCGTGCTCATCAACTATGAGAAGCGCATCGACGCCAAGAACATCTCCGTGGACGTGCAGTTCGACGGCGAGCGCTGCTTCGTGCTGGGCGACGCCAACCGCATCAATCAGGTCATCTCCAATCTGGTGGACAACGCGCTGAAGTTCCTGCCGTCGGAAGGCGGCGTGCTGACCGTCGGGACGCGGCGCGAGGGCAAGCGCGTCAACCTGTCTGTTCGCAACAACGGCGAGCCGATCTCCGAGGCCGACCTGCCGCACATCTTCGAGCGGTTCTACACCGCCGACAAGGCGCGCACGTCGGGCAACGGCACCGGCCTCGGGCTGTCCATCTGCCGGCTGATCGTCCGGCAGCACGGCTCGGACATCTCCGCGCGGTCCGGCCCTGGCGAGACGGCGTTCGAGTTTTCGCTGGAGGCCTGCGAACCTCCCCAGGAACAGCCCCGCATCGGTTCGGCCCAGCCGCTGCCGGAATCGCCCCAAGGATTCACAATTTATTCATGAATTCATGGCACAAATGCTGTATAATAGAACCATCAACAAAAAGCGAGGACAAACTGACATGAACAGATTCACCCGCATTGGAAAACTCGTCTGCCTTGCGCTGGCGCTGGCATTCGCGCTGGGAACGGCTTCGGCGGAGACGGCGACCTACGACGTCGTCTACTCCTCCGAAAATCCCATCCCGGAGATCGCGGCAAACGTCCGGCCCTCCGTGGTCGGCGTGACCGTCTCGCTGGAATCGTGGGATCCGGTCACGCGCGTGGCGTCGGTCGATCCGGTCAGCGGCGGCTCCGGATGCTACATCCAGTCCGCCGATCAGGGAGGCTACATCCTGACCAACTACCACGTGGTCGAAGAAGGCGACGTGTTCACCATCGAATGGCTGGACGGCACCGAGATGGAATGCGACCTCGTCGGCTACGACGACGGCACGGACATCGCCGTGCTGAAATTCGACGAAGCGGCCCCCAACGGCGCGCTGCCGATCCCGATGGGCGATTCGGACGAACTGCAGATCGGCGAACTCATCATCGCCATCGGCAACCCCGGCTCCAGCACCAGCACGCTGCCCGGCACCGTCACCGCCGGCATCGTCTCCGGGCTTGAGCGCGAGGCCAACGCCGACAATTTCAGCCGCAGCGTGTCGGTCATCCAGATCGACGCCGCAATCAACACCGGAAACTCCGGCGGCGCACTGCTGAATTCCAAGGGCCAGCTGGTCGGCATCCCGACGCTGAAGTACATGTACGAATACGACGTCATCTACGAGGGACTCGGCTTCTGCATTCCGATCAACACCATCAAGGACTACATCTCCCAGATCATCGAGACTGGAAACGTCGTCCGCCCGCGGCTGGGCGCGACGGTCGCCGCCGTGGACGGCCCCGAGGAGCCGATGCGCAGCTATCCGCCGGCCGGCGTTCAGGTCTACGAGGTCGAGGCCGGCGGCCCCTGCGACGACGCAGGGCTGATCCCCGGCGACATCATCACCGAGGCCAATGGCAACCGGATCTACAGCTTCGCAGATCTCACCACCGAGATCGACCAGGCTTCGGCCGGCGATGCCATCGAACTGAAGGTCTACCGCTATTACGACGAGAGCGGCAACCTCACCGGCGATTACGAGGAGCTCTATTTCTCCGTCGTGCTCGAGGTGCTCGATTGACCCCCTTCCGCCCGCCGAACGACGGGCGGATTTTTTTGATGCCCTTCCCGCCAAAACTTAACGCGAATGCGTTGCGAAAAGGGGCGGAAATGTGGTATACTTTTCAGGAAAACGCACTTTCGCCGATTCGCACGGCGGTTGACCGTCGGGGAAAATCCTCATGGTGCCGCGCGGAGATGACGCGGAAGGTGGAAAAAAACAAGGAGGAAACCCAAATGGCAGTTATTTCCATGAAGCAGCTGCTGGAGGCCGGCGTTCACTTCGGCCATCAGACCCGCCGCTGGAACCCCAAGATGGCGCCGTACATCTTCACCGAGCGCAATGGCATCTACATCATCGACCTGCAGAAGACCGTCCGCAAGATCGATGAGGCGTACATGTTCATCCGCGACATCGCCATGGAGGGCAAGAGCGTCCTCTTCGTCGGCACGAAGAAGCAGGCTCAGGAGTCCATCGAAACCGAGGCCAAGCGCTGCGGCATGTTCTACGTCAACAACCGCTGGCTGGGCGGCACGCTGACCAACTTCCGCACCATCCAGACGCGCATCAAGCGCCTGAACGACATCGACGCGATGGAGAAGAACGGCCAGTTCGACATCCTGCCCAAGAAGGAAGTCGTCAAGCTGTGCGCGGAGCGCGAAAAGCTCCTGAAGAACCTGGGCGGCATCCGCGAGATGAAGAAGCTGCCGGGCGCGCTGTTCATCGTCGATCCGCGCAAGGAGCGCATCGCCGTGGCCGAGGCCCGCATTCTCGGCATCCCGATCGTCGCCATCGTCGACACCAACTGTGATCCCGACGAGATCGACTACGTCATCCCCGGCAACGACGACGCCATCCGTGCCGTCAAGCTGATCTCCGGCAAGCTCGCGGACGCGGTGCTGGAGGGCAAGCAGGGCGAGCAGACCGCCGCTGCGGAAGAACCCGCCGCTGCTGCCGCCGCCGAATAACGGATTCCGAAGCTCATGCGGCATCGGCCTGCCGGTGCCGCGTGAATCGCGTTTGACGCAATCCAATCGATTGGACTGACAGGAGGAACAAACCATGGCTGAGATTTCCGCAAAGGTTGTTATGGATCTGCGCGGCCGCACTGGCTGCGGCATGATGGACTGCAAGAAGGCGCTGGCCGCCTGCGACGGCGACATCGAAAAGGCCATCGACTATCTGCGCGAGAAGGGCCTTGCCAAGGCCGCGAAGAAGCAGAGCCGCATCGCCGCCGAAGGTCTGGTCGGCGCTTACGTCTGCGAAAAGTGCAATACCGGCGCGCTCGTCGAGGTCAACTGCGAGACCGACTTCGTCGCCAACACGCCCGAGTTCAAGCAGATGGTCAACGACATCGCCAAGCAGATCGTCGTGAGCGATCCCGCCGATGTCGACGCGCTGCTCGCCACGAAGCTGGACGGCACCGAGGGCACCGTCGGCGACATGATCACCGAAAAGACGGCCAAGATCGGCGAGAAGATCTCCGTGCGCCGCTTCGTGCGCTACGCCGCGAAGAACGGCACCGTCGACAGCTACATCCACATGGGCGGCAAGGTCGGCGTGCTGGTCGACGCCGAGTGCGAAGTCAACGACGACGTCAAGCAGGTGCTGCACGACGTCTCGCTGCAGATCGCAGCCGCGTCGCCGGTCGCGCCGGAGTATGTGACCCGCGATCAGGTCAATCCGGAGCACCTCGCCCATGAGACCGAGATCCTCGCCGCGCAGGCCCGCAACGAGGGCAAGCCGGAGAAGATCATCGAGAAGATGGTGCAGGGCCGCATCAACAAGTTCTACGAGGAAGTCTGCCTGCTGGAGCAGGTGTTCGTCAAGGACGGCGAGACCCGCGTGGGCAAGATGATCGAGCAGAAGGCGCCCGGCACGAAGATCGTCGCCTTCACCCGCTACAAGATGGGCGACGGCCTCGAGAAGAAGGTCAGCGATCTGGCCGCCGAGGTCGCCGAGCAGATCGGCAAGAAGTAAGCATCCATTCAGGGAACGCCGCAAGCGTTCCCTTTTTTCAAATGCGCAGTGTGAAAGGAGCGGACTTCATGCGAGCACGCCACTTTACAAACGCCCTGGCGCACACACTTGTGCTGGCACTGCTGGCATTGCCAGCGCTCGGCACTGCCGCGCACGCCGCTGTACCCGCATCAGTTCCATCTGGTGCAGCGCTGTACACAGGTCCCGGGGAATCCTATGCCGCCGCGGGCGAACTGGCTGCAGACACCGCGGTCTATGCCATCGAAACCGAAGGCGATTGGACGCTGATCGACTTTCCCCGCGACGGCGGCCGCGCACGCGCCTATGCCGCCACGCGGTCGCTGAGCATGGATGGCGCGGTGCGCGAGGCCAAACTACTCAGCGTGCAGGCAACCACTGCCGCAGCCGGAACGCTCTATGCGTCCCCCGACGAAAGCGCCGGGATTCTCGCCGAACTGGGCATCATGACGCCGGTCACCATCCTGCGCATGGAAGGCGATTTCGCCTTCGTCGAGATGGACGGTTCGCAGGGGCAACGACTGCGCGGCTGGACGCCGGCTTCGACCGTCGGCGCAACTGGCGCGGCAGAAGTTCAGACCGGCGGTGTCAGCATTCCCATGCTCTGCACGGCCGAATGCTGGCTCTATGAAACGCCGTCGGACGATGGGAATCCGCTGCTGCTCCTGCCCGCGGGAACGGAAATTGAGTGCTACGGCGAGCTGTACAACGGCTTTGCCATCGCTGCCTGCGATGGCCGCACCGGCTATATTGCGGCGGACGAACTGATCCCCGCGACCGACTGATCTTCAGAAAAGAGGTTTTTTGACATGTTCCGACGCATCATCCTCAAGCTCAGCGGCGAGACGCTCGCCCCGGAAACCATGCCCGCCGAGAAGGGCGCCGTTTCGACGTTCGACGCCGCGCGCGTCGATCGCGCCGCCGATGCCATCGTTCGCCTCTCCGACATGGGCATCCAGGTCGGCGTGGTCATGGGCGGGGGCAACATCTGGCGCGGCCGCTTTACCGACGAGATGGATCCCGTGCTGGCCGATCAGATGGGCATGCTGGCGACGATCATCAACGCGCTGGCCGTTCAGGACGCAATCCTGCGCATGGGTCGCCGCGCAACGGTCTTTACCGCGCAGGAGATGAACCGCTTCGCCGAGCTGTACCGGGCCGACCGCGCGATCGCCTGCATGGAGCGCGGCGAGATCGTATTGCTCTCCGGCGGCAGCGGCAATCCCTTCTTCACGACGGACACGGCCGCGGCGCTGCGCGCGGCCGAGCTGCATGCCGACGCCGTGTTCAAGGGCACGACCGTCGCGGGCGTCTACGATTCCGACCCGCGCAAAAACCCCGATGCAAAGCTGCTGCCGGATCTGACGTATCAGGAAGCGCTCGACCGCGGGCTGCGCGTGATGGATCCGGCCGCATTCCAGCTCTGCATGGAGCAGAAGATCCCGCAGATTCGCGTGTTCGCCATGGACGATCTGGAAAACGTCCTCCGCGTGGCGAAGGGCGAGCCGATCGGCACCGTTGTCCACCCATAATCCCCATTTTCCACGACAAGACGGCGGCAGGCTCCCGCAAGGGATGCGCCTGCCGCCGTCTCGTTTATGCCGGCTGCCTTGCCGTCCGTTCAAGCCATCTTTTCGTTGAGCAGCGCCGCGAGCGCCTCAGGCGCATCCCGGTTGACCTCGTGCCCCGCGCCCGGGATGATGCGCAGCTCCGCGTTCGGCAAGAGCCTCTGCAATTCCTCCGCCGCCCCGCGGTTCGCTCGGTCCCTCTCCCCGCAGACGACGGCCGCCGGGCACGCGATCCCGCCCAGCTTCGCGCTGAAGTCGAGCGACCGCATGGATCGCGTCAGCCGAATCGCGCCGTCCTTCGACAACCCCATGGAGGCAAACGCCCGCTTCGGCATGCAGCGAAACACGAGGTTTTGAAAGTCGACCAACCGGGTCGGAACGCGAACCTGCGCGCCGATCAGGATCAGCGACGCCACCCGTTCCCCGTGGCGGACGGCGTAGTCGAGCGCGAGCATCGCGCCCAACGAAAGTCCGCACAGGCAGAATGGCGCCGGAAGCTCGGCACACCGCCGCTCCAGACCCGCCAGCAGATCCGAATAGACCGCGCCGTCCTCCGCCAGCGAGGACAGCTCCGGGCACTTCATCTCCAAGGCCGGGATCCGGTCCATCACCGCCCGCCAATCGCGCGCCGTCTGTCCCAGCCCATGCAACAGTACCGCCTTCATCCCGGGCGCTCATCCCCTCTCCGCGAGGCCCAGCTGCGCGCGCACGCCGGCGATCTGCGCTTCGACGGCGGCCGGCGCGGGGCCTCCGGGCAGGTTGCGGCGCTCGACGCAGTTCAGCAGGTCGATCGCCTCATAGACGCCCTCGTCAAACGCCGGGGAGACCTCGCGGTACGCCTCCAGCGGCAGGGCTTCGAGCGTCGTGCCCCGCTCGATGCATTGGCGGACGAGCTGGCCCGTTATGCCGTAGGCGTCGCGGAACGGAATGCCCTTGCCGACCAGGTAGTCCGCGCAGTCGGTGGCGTTGATGAAGCCCGCCGCCGCGGCCTTTCGCATGTTGTCGGTGTGAAAGACCGCCGTGCGCACCATCGGCGCCAGCACCTCGAGGCACAACTCCGCCGTATCCAGCGCGTCAAACAGCGCCTCCTTGTCCTCCTGCATGTCCTTGTTGTACGCCAGCGGCAGCGCCTTCATCGCCGTCAGCAGCGCCATCAGATCGCCGTAGACGCGGCCGGTCTTGCCGCGAACCAGCTCGGTGATGTCGGGGTTCTTCTTCTGCGGCATGATCGACGACCCGGTCGAAAACGCGTCCGCCAGCGTGACGAACCGAAACTCCCAGCTGCACCACAGGCAGATCTCCTCGCTGAAGCGCGAAAGGTGCATCATCAGGATCGAAAGGTCGGCCAACAGTTCCAGCGCGAAATCGCGATCCGAGACGCCGTCCATGCTGTTGGCCGTGATGCCGTTGAAGCCGAGCAGCTCGCTCACGCGCGCGCGGTCGAGCGGATACGTCGTGCCCGCCAGCGCGCCGGAGCCGAGCGGCATGATCCGCGTGCGGCGCTTGCAGTCGGTCAGGCGGTCGATGTCGCGCAGCAGCATCTGCGCATAGGCCATCAGGTAGTGCGCCAGCGTCACCGGCTGCGCGCGCTGCAGGTGCGTATAGCCGGGCATGACCGCGTGCAGGTGTTCTTCCGAGACGTCGCACAGCGCCGCGATCAGATCCTTCGCGCGCGCGATCAGCGCGTCGATCCGGTCGGACAGGTACATCCGGATGTCCAGCGCGACCTGATCGTTGCGGCTGCGCCCGGTGTGCAGCTTCTTTCCGGCGTCGCCGATGCGGCGCGTCAGCTCGCCCTCGACGAACGTGTGGATGTCCTCGCACGTCATGTCGATCTCCAGCGCGCCGGATTCGAGGTCGGCCAGAATGTCCTTCAGCCCCTCGACGATCTTCGCACTGTCCCCGGCGCTGACCACGCCGGTCTCGCCCAGCATGGTCGCGTGGGCAATCGAACCCTCGATGTCCTGCTTCGCCATGCGGCAGTCAAAGCCAATCGACGCATTCAGCGCGTTGAGGCGCTCGTCCACCTCGCCGCTCATGCGCCCTGCCCAGAGTTTCATCGCAATCGCTCCCTTCCGTGAGGAGGTCCGGAATTGTCCAGACCCTGCGGCGGTTTTCCGTTCCGCCCTTCCGTCTCAAAAGGGGAGCTTTCCGCGATGAAAAGCTCCCCCCTGATGATTGTCCCAAACTTCCGCTTATTCCAGGCCGTTCTTCGCCTTCATCTTGGCGTAGACCTTGGTCGGCAGGCCGAACAGCGCAATGAAGCCGGCGGAATCGGCCTGATTGTAGACGTCGTCCTCCTCGAACGTGGCGATCTCGGGGTCGTACAGCGAGTACGGGCTGGTCATGCCCGCGCCGATGATGTTGCCCTTGTAGAGCTTGAGCTTGACCGTGCCGGTGACAGTCTTCTGCGTCTCGGTGCAGAACGCGCTCATCGCCTCGCGCAGCGGCGAATACCACTGGCCGTTGTAGACGAGATCGGCGAACTCCAGCGCCATGCGCTGCTTGTAGTGCTGGGTATACTTGTCCAAGCAGAGCTGCTCGAGCATCTCGTGCGCGGTGTAGAGGATCGTTCCGCCGGGCGTCTCGTACACGCCGCGGCACTTCATGCCGACCAGGCGGTTTTCGACGATGTCGATGATGCCGACGCCGTGCTTGCCGCCCAGCTCGTTGAGCTTCCAGACGAGGTCGACCGAGTTCATCTTCACGCCGTCGAGCGCGACCGGCACGCCCTTTTCAAAGTCGATGGAGACGTACTCGGCCTCGTCCGGCGCCTCCTCGGGCGTGACGCCCATCTCCATATTGCCGGCGTACTTCGGCTCGTTGGCCGGATCCTCCAGCTCGAGGCCCTCGTGCGAGAGGTGCCAGAGGTTCTTGTCCTTGGAGTAATTCGTCTCGCGGTTGATCTTCAGCGGCACGTTGTGCGCCTCGGCGTACTCGATCTCCTGCTCGCGGCTCTTGATGTCCCAGATGCGCCACGGCGCGATGACCGGCATGTCCGGCGCAAACGCCTTGATCGCCAGCTCGAAGCGCACCTGATCGTTGCCCTTGCCGGTGCAGCCGTGGCAGATGGCGTCGGCGCCCTCCTTCTTCGCGATCTCGACCAGCCGCTTGGCGATGATCGGGCGCGCCATCGAGGTGCCCAGCAGGTAGACGTTTTCGTACTTCGCGCCCATCTGCACGCACGGAATGATGACGTCGTCGACAAATTCCTGATTGAGATCCTCGATGTACAGCTTGCTCGCGCCGGTCTTGAGGGCCTTCTCCTCGAGGCCGTCCAGCTCGCCGACCTGGCCGACGTTGGCCGAGACCGCGATGACCTCGCAGCCATCGTAGTTCTCCTTCAGCCACGGAATGATAATGGACGTATCCAATCCGCCGGAATAGGCCAGCACGATCTTCTTGAACTTCTTCATGTTGCTCATTCTCCTGTCGCCGCCGCACTGGGCGTTGTTTTGCGTTATGCAATTATTATACACCAAACCGCGCCTTTGTCAAGGGATTTGGCTGCATATTTATGTGAAATTACCGCGAAATGATTGCATAGTCATTCAACTTTGCGCCGCCGCGCGCGAAAGAAGCCGTCCAACAGCGCGCGGCACTCGCCCGCCAGCACGCCGCCATCGCTTTCGCAGAAATGCGAAAACGCCGGGTCTTCCGGGATGCGGTAGACGCTGCCGGCACAGCCCTGCCCCGGGTCGGCCGCGCCGTAGACCAGCCGCGAGATGCGCGACTGCGAGATCGCGCCGGCGCACATCGGACACGGCTCGAGCGTGACATACAGCGTGCAGCCGTTCAACCGCCATCCGCCCAGCCGCGCGGCCGCGCGGCGAATGGCCAGCACCTCGGCGTGGGCGGTCGGGTCGCCGCTCTGCTCGCGCTCGTTGTGTGCCCGGGCGACGACCTCGCCGCCGCGGGCAATCGCACACCCGACCGGAAGCTCGCCCTCCTCAAGCGCCTGCCGCGCCTCCTCGAGCGCAATGCGCATGAAGTCCTCGTCCGCCATCGCCTACCCTCCCATCGCCGAGAACATCACATCGGGCGTGACCCAGCTCTCGATGGCCGCGGCCACCGCCAGCAGCGGCAGGATGAACAGGCAGGTCATCAAGAGCGTGTAACCGATCGCCTTCAGCGGGCGCGCGTTCTTGCGGCGGAAGATGCGCGCGGTCAGCTTGCGGCAGAGCGTGAACCCCAGCGCAAAGCTCAGCAGCAGCGCCGGAAGCTCGAAGATCCCATGCGGCAGAATCCCCGCGATCAGCCACGAAGCCTCCATGCCGAAGCCGAGCATCGTTCCCGAAACCGCGCCGAGCACGACGGCGTTGGACAAAAGCGTCAGCAGCGGCAGGAACAGAAACGGAATCAGCCCCAGCGCCATGCCGACGGCGCACGCCTGAAGGTTGTGGAAAAACAGCGCCACAGGATCCAGTTCGACCTCTGCACCCCGCCACGAGGCGTCCCCTTCCTCTCCGCCGTCCGCAAAGCGGGACAGGAATTCGCCGAGGTCGAACCCCTTGCCCGCCTCCGGATCTGTGCGCGAAGCGGCGGAATCCTCCCCACCGGCGCTCCCGTCCGCGTCCGGCTCCGCCCAGAGCGACCAGCTGCCGCCGGCATGGACATAAATCTCGTCCAACTCCGAAAAGGTCTCGTTCATCAGCTCCATGCCCGCCCATGGATCGTCGGCGTAGACGGCCGTGAACAGCGCAGTCGCCAGCACGAACACGACCGTCAGGATCCAAAACGTCTTTCGGACGTCCCGCTTCCAGTAATTGTGCATGGATTCCAAGGCGGTGGGAGCATAGTCGTCCCGCATCTTCTCATCGCTCATCCGTTCTCCTCCTCCGGATACCTCCGGTTCTTCCAGTACCACCATTTGAGCTTTTCCGGCTCCCGCTGCGGATGCTCGGCAAAGTAGACCGCCAGCCGGAATACATAGAGCTGGCAGCGGTCCTCCTCAAAGCCCTTGTGCGCACAGTCGAGCCGGTAGAGTTCCTCGGGATCGCGCCCGGCCAGATCGGCGACCGCGTGAATGCCGATCTCCTCCAGATCCTGCGCGATGTTCGGCCCGACGCCGGGAATCGACCTGAGGTCGCTCATGGACATCCCCTTCCTCTCATCTTTCGCATTGCCGCGCGGACGGCGCTTCCTGCAGGCGTGCGAAGCCGTTCTTCGCCGTCTGCACAAGTCCGTCCACCACCCATCCGCACAGGACAGCAGGCTCAACGAACCGTTCCACGCAAAGCCTTTTTGCCCTGTGCATTCCCTACAAAGTATACCACACGCCGCTCAGTTTCACAAGATGTTAATACAAATTTGCGAGCGAGAGCGCCTCCTTCTCCCGGATGTGCTCGATGCCTTCGCCGATGAGCGCGACGGAGCCGTAAAAGTCCTCCATGTCCGTATAGGAAATGCAGATTTCCGCTTCAATGATGCGCTCCTTGACTTCGTGCAGGTCGTCGTGCGCGCAGAGCAGTTCGAGCACGCTGGCCTTCTCGTCCCACAGCGTCGCCAGCGCCACCAGCCCTTCGCGTGCGCCGGTGACGTCGCCTTCCTCCATCCGGGCAAAGATGTCCGTCGCCATGCGGTGCGCTTCGTTCAGCACCGAGTTGACCACCCACATCGACGCAAAGCAGATCGCCATGCAGACCGCCAGCACGACGGCAATTGTAATCGCGAGCCGCTTCATTTACCACGCCACCTTTCCCGGCGGAATCGCCGCGAACGTCTGCACGCCGCCGTCGCGCAGCTGAAGCATCATCCGCCCATGGGTATCCAGGCTGGCCAGATAGACGCTCTGAATGCACAGCCCGCGCTGGGCCAGCACGTGCGCCAGCCACGATTCGTCGCGCCCGGCCTGAGAGAGATTGTTGCACTGCACGCGCCCATCCATGATCAGGATCATCGGGAGTCCCTCGTAGCCGGGATCGATCCCCACCTCGGCAGTCGTCGGCGGCCGTCCGTCGCCGGGTGCGAACGCCGAAATCGAACCGTTTGCCTCGATGACCGCCGTGCCGACGTCGGCTGGGTCGAGGAATCCCGCGCTGCGCAGGCCCTCCAGCAAATCGGACAGGCTCAGGCAGAGCCGGTTCAGCTCGCGTTGGTTGATCACGCCCTTGGAGATCACGAGCGCCGGCTTGCCGGAGACAAACGCCCGAATTCGATCCGACTTGAGCGAGCCGATCGTAATCACGCCGTGCACGATGAACATCGCCGCCACCGGCAGAAGCCCGTGCAGCAGCGGCGTCGAGACGCTCTCCATCGGCGCGGAGATGACGTCCGCCAGCAGGATCGTCATGGCGAATTCATAGGGTTGAAACTGCCCGAGCTGCCGCTTTCCCAGCCCGCGCATCATCAAAATCATCACGATGTACAGCGCCATTCCGCGAAAGAACAGTGCAAACATATCCCGCCTCCTCTCCCCCGCCCCGCGGGGTCTCAAGCAAAATTCCGTCCATTATTCTGTTCCCAAAATGGAAAATCATGCTCAAAGACAAAAAAAGCCGCGCCGGGCGGGAAAACCTCCCGTCCAGCGCGGCTGAATGCATCCACTCGCAGGCCGCAGCCATCGAACCGTGGAAAAGCGCGAAGGCGGGGCGCGTACAGCCCCGCCTTCACCCCTCACATCCTGCGCTTGATGTCGCTGATGAGCAGATCGCCGACCACCGTGCGATCCTCCGCAGAGAACGCCTGCGGAAAGTTGTCGGAAAACAGGATCTGGGCGTTGGGCGGGAACTCGTCGTCGCCCTCCCAGACGATCAGCCGGACTTCATAGCCAGGCATGACCTCGACCTGCCACGCGGAATCGCCGCCCTTGATGCGCATCGCCGGCGAGCGTTCCATCGCGGCGTCAAACGCCGCAAGCCGCGTGCCGAATGAAAACGCCGCGCGCGTCAGGCAGCGTCCGGTGAAGGGCTTGATGTACACCTCGCCCCACGGCATCTCGCGGTACGGCAAAAACGCCCCCGTGCCCACCGACGCCCGCCCTTCCAGCAGGAAGCGGATCAGGAGCATCTGCGCCGGCAGGCTGCTGAGCGCGAGGCCATCGGCCGTCTCCGACGCAATGGCGAATTCCGGCCACGCGACGTCGTAATCCACGCCGAACAGGCGGACGCGAAACTTCCCCGCCTCGAAGCGCACGCCGCAGCGCGCCGCCGCCTCGGCGGGGTCGATCGAACGAAACCGCCCGACGTAGTGCTCAAACGGCACCATTTCCTTATTGTTTTGTACGTTTGCCATGCAAAATTTCCCTTCAAAACAGGCCGGCCTCGACAATCACATCGCCGCACACGCGGCTCAGGCACGCCAGACGCCAGCCCGATTCTTCATCCGCCTCGTCGATCAGGAACGACTTCGGCGCATCCAAAGCGCCCGCGGCGATGCGCACCCGGCAGCGGCCGCAGGAACCCCGCCCATCGCAGGGCGCGTCGAGGACGACGCCGGCGCGGCGCGCGACGGCCAGCAGGTTTTCACCCATCTGCGCGGCGGCGCACACGTCCGGCTCGTCCTCAAACCGAAAGACGACCTTCGGCATCGGTCACATGATCGGATCCATGGTGAGCGCCGGGTGTCCCTTCTCGGTGAGGAAGTCGACCAGCTCGGCCGGATCGGTCGTGACCGTCTCGTCGGCGATCATGTCGGTGAAGTTGTCGATGCCGCAGAGTTCCTTCGCGGTGCGGTTCAGGCGCTCGGCGACGTCGTCCTTCAGCTCCTTGGGCATCCAGACGATGCGCTCGACGCCGCCCTCCGCGCGCGCAAACTTCTTCGAGGAGATGAAGTGGCGGCCATGTCCCATGAAGCCGGGCGTCTGCACGCCGCCGCCGGTCATGCTGGCCAGCTCGCCGAAGGTCATGCCCGTGGGCGTCATGCCGCTGTACTCGCGGTTAACGATGACCAGGCCGTTCGCCTCCGGGATGATGCCGCAGATACACTCGAAGCAGCCGCAGGACGTCATCGGATCCTCGAGCAGCGAATACAGCGTGACATTCTCCAGCGCGCCGTGCGAATACTGCTTGACCGCCTCGTTGACGTCCTCGTAGCGGCCGGTACGCTCGTCGATCATGTGCTGCTTGGTGACGATCTGGCAGGGGCCGCTCGGGTTGAGCTCGTTGGTCGCCTTCGCATCGAGCCACGAGACCGCGCCGCACAGGCCCAGACGCTCCGGCGTGACGATGCAGACGTGCGACGGCGCGAAGCTCTGGCACATCGTGCAGGTGTAGAACGTGTCCACGCTCTCATCGGTCATGGACTGCAGGCGGTCGTCGCGCTGGTTGTAGACCGGCGTGGCGATGTCCTTCAGGATGTGCTCGGCCTTGGCCGGATCGGTGACGAGCGTGACCTGGCACTTGTCCACGACCGTGTCGAACTCGTCCATGATCATCGCGTAGAGCACCTCGCCGAAGTGGTGCAGCCGAAGCCCCTTGTCGAACGCGTCCTTGCTGATGCGGATGCGCACCTGATTGCGCTGGCCGGTGTGCATCACGCCCTCCATGTAGTTGAACCACGCGTGGATGTGGCGCTCGATGACCGACTCAAAGTCCGCCTGCATCTTCGCGCCCGCGACCTCGACGAACGTCGCCAGCGGATATTCGACCTCGCCGGAGTCGATCTCCGGGCCGTCGACGACGATGCGGTGATCCTCGATGCTGTCGGGATCGGCCATGCGCACCAGCTCGCAGGTGACGTTCTTGCCGCTGTAGAACTCGACCTTCATGTCCTTCTTGCGGATGATCTCGCCCTCAAACGCCGACGCAAACGCCACCGGGATCGGCAATTCCTTGACCTTGATCTTGATGCCGCGCAGTTCGAGCGACTTCTTCACCGTCAGGCTGTGATCGGTCTCCGATTCCAGCGCGCCCGGCACCTGGTTCTCGCCCAGGTCGATGTCCGTCACCACCGGGAAGCCCAGCGCGATCGCGCCCGCGCCGGCCGACACGACGACCTCGTCGATCGGGCCAAACGTATTCACGAACGCCGGCACGCGCTCCTTGGTGTACTTGAGCAGTCCCGCCAGGTCGCCCGGCTGGAGGCTGCCGAAGATCAGCGCCGCGCGGACGGCGACCGTCACGACGTGGATGACGCTGGTCACATCGTGTCCCAGCGGCACGACGCGGAACTCGAGGCCGAGCTTGACGCCGCCCTCGGCGACCTGCTCGATCACGTCGCCGACCAGGAACGTCATCAGGCCCTTGGACTGATAGTCCTTGACCACGCCCACGACGTCCTGCGCGGATTCCGCCTTGCCGAGCACGACCGCGACGCCCGGGATGTCGCCGGTGACCAGCGGCACGCCCAGCGAGCGGATGATCGGGTCGGGCACAAAGCCGATGCCCGAATCGCCCTCATAGGGGTTGGCGCTCTCGAGATACTTCAGCCCTTCCAGGATCTCGGCGCCCACGGCAGTCGCAAGGCCGGCGTTGAGCGCGTCGCCCAGCTCGGGCTTGTTCGTAATCAGGCTCTTGAGCACGTTTACGCACGCCGGAAGGTCGCCCAGCTTGGCGACCTTCACGCCCGTCGCGGCATAGATCGTCGGAAAGAAATACGCCGTATCCGGAAACGCGACCTTCGCATCCTCGCCGTGCTTTGCAATGGCGTCGGCAACGGCCTTCTCCGTCAAGCCAGCAACCGCGTTGGAACCGGCAAAAATCAGATCAGTCAATGCGCTCATGAAAATCCTCCTTACGCAAATCGCATGTTTCTCCCATCGAGAACATTCCATTCAAATTATACCCCGTTTTGGAAGAAATTGCAAGGACGCATTGCCCGAAAGTGTTCAGGAAAACAAAGGGAAAAAGAAGGATGCGCCGGTTCGGCACATCCTTCTCTTTGAGTCCTCGGTTCGATGCCGCGGCGGTTGCGCGGCACGCTGGCGCGTTCATCGGGTCTCACCCTCTCGCGAACCCACTCTGCGGGTGCGCCGCGGGTGAAAGGAGCGCCCGCGGCGCGATGGGGGAAACGCGCCCTGATGAAATCAGACCGTGCTGAGATCCCACGCCTCGTGGATCTTCGGCACATCGCTGATGAGGCGCCTGGTGTACGCGGCCTTCGGATGGAGGATGACCTCGTCCGCAGAGCCACTTTCGACAAACTTTCCGTGCTCCATGATGTAGATGCTGTCGGAAATGTAGTACGCAAGGCCGATGTCGTGCGTGATGAAGATGATCGTCATGCCCGTCTCGTTGCGCAAATTGAGCAGCATATCCAGAATCGTCGCGCGGGAGCAGGCGTCGATCATCGACGTCGGCTCGTCCGCCAGCAGGATCTTCGGCTTGAGCAGGAAGATGCGCGCGATCATCAATCGCTGCATCTGGCCGCCGGAGAGCTCGAAGGGATACTTGTTCGTCAATTCGGCAAACTTCAGGTTGACGAAGCTGCACGCCTCCGTCATCATTTCAAACTTCTTGTCCTTGGACAGGTGCTTGCCCCCGCGCATGTTGATGCAGTCGAGCAGCACGGTGTCGATGCGGTTGAACGTATTGAAGGACGAGAACGGATCCTGGAAGATGGCCTGAATGCCCTTCCAGTATTCCTTTTTCTTATGGCGCGTGGAGATGTCGCGCTTCTGGCCCTGGAAGTAGATCTCGCCGTCGGTGGTGTTGATCAGGCCGAGCAGCATCTTCGACAGCGTCGTCTTGCCGGAACCGGACTCGCCGACGATGCTGACCAGCTCGCCCTCGTGGAATTCAAAGTCCACATGGTCGACCGCCTTGGTCAGCTTCTTGCCAAAGCCGAAGTACTTGGTCACACCCTTGCCGCTCAAGCACATCGGACGGTTCTTGACGTCGAGACGATGCTCCTGCATGTTCACGGTCGTGCTCGCATCATTCTTCACTCTTGTACACCTCCCTGAGATGCTCGACGGACAGGCTGCAGCGGTAGGTCCGGCCGTCCTCGAACTCGACCATCGGCTGCGCGTTGACGCGGCAGGCCGGCGTCGCATATTTGCAGCGGTCCGCGAAGCGGCAGCCCTGCGGCGGATGCTTCAGGTTCGGCGGCGTGCCGGGAATGGCCGTCAGCTTGTTGTCGCGCGTGCCCTCCTCGGGGACGAGGATGGAGTGCATCAACCCGTGCGAATACGGATGGATGGGATCGAACACCATCTGCTTGGCCGTGCCGCGCTCGACGATCTGGCCCGCGTACATGACCATGATGTCGTCGGTGACGTTGTACAGAAGCGGCAGCTCGTGCGTGATGAAGATCATCGCGCGGATCAGGCCCTTCTCCATCATTTCGCGCAGCATCTTGATGACCATCTTCTGGCTGGTGACGTCCAGCGCAGACGACGGCTCGTCCGCGATCAGCACCTTCGGCTTGAGGATCGTCGAAATCGCGATGACGACGCGCTGCTTCATGCCGCCGGAAAGCTCCACGGCGTGCTTGTCCAGCGCCTCGACCGGCAGGCCCAGCTCGTCAAAGCGCGCCTTGGCCATCTCGTAGATCTCCTTCTTGTCGCGCTTCGGCTCGTGCGCGAGCACGACGTCCTCGATGAACTTGCGAATCTTGCGCGTCGGGTTCAGCGCGTTCATCGCCGCCTGCGGGATGTACGCGATCTCGGTGCCAAGCACGTTCTTGCGAACGTCGTCCGGCTTCATGCCGGAGATGTTCTTGCCGTCGATGATGATGTCCCCGCTGGTATAGTGCAGCGGCGGAAAGTAGTAGCCCATCAGGCTCAGCGCCAGCGTGGACTTGCCGCAGCCGGACTCGCCCGCGATGCCGAGGCTCTTCCCCTCCTCGATCTTGAGCGACACGTGATCCACGGCATACACGTCCTCGTGAAAGCGCGTGATGTATTTGGTCGTCAATTCCCTGACTTCCAGCATTGTCTTGCTCATGAGCGTGTCCTCCTAGTCTCTCAGAGTGGGATTGAACACCTGGTCAAGGCCCGTGTTCATCAGGTTGAGCGAGAACGAGATCAGCGCGATGACGCCGATGACCGGGAAGTACGCCCACCATTTGCCGCCCAGATGCGCGGAGTACAGCATCGCCCAGTTCATCATCAGGCCCAGCGTCGGCACCTCGGTCGTCTTGGGACCCAGGCCGAGCAGCGACAGCTGCGCTTCGGACAGGATCGCCGAGCTGATCTGCAGGATGAACGCCATGACGACGTAGCTGGCAATGTACGGCAAAATGTCCGTGAGCACGATGCGCACCAGGCTGTGTCCCGACAGCTTGGAGAGGTTGACGTGGTCGCGGTTGCGCAGCGAGATGACCTGCGAGCGCACCGAGCGCGTCGTCCACGTCCAGCTCGTCAATCCGATGACGAGCGCGACGACCATTGCGCCGCGGTTCTCCTGACCGATGGAATAGTTGATCAGAATCAGCAGCACAAAGCTCGGAATGACGGTGAAGATGTTCGTGATGAACATCACGATGTCGTCGAGCACGCCGCCCACATAGCCCGAGAGCAGGCCCAGCAGCAGGCCGATGAACGTCGCGATGCAGCCGGCAACCAGACCGATCAGCAGCGAAGTGCCGATGGCCGAAACCAGCTCCTTGAGCACGTCGCGGCCGAAGTTGTCCGTGCCCAGCGGCAGCGTGATGACGTTGGCCACGTCGTTTACATTGACATAATCCGTATCGGAAATCTCGGCGACTTCCTCCGGCTCGCCCTCATCGTCGGGCTGCGTAACCGTCAGCGATTCCGCCGTACTCATCGACAGCAGGTTGTTGTTCAGCCGGACGTAGTAGTTTCGCTGGGCATTGGTCATGCCCTCCGGACGCGCGGTGGAATCGTAGTTGGCAAACCAGACTTCCAGCAGCGCCTCCGTATCGGAGATGTCGAGGCCCGAGACGTCCACGTCCATCGCCGTCAGCCAGTTGACCATGCTGATGCGGTCGTCGTCGGTCAGCACCTGCGCCAGGCGGTTGGCCTCGGCGTCGTCCAGGCGGAACGTGCTGGTGCCGGTCGTCACCGCGTCATAGAGCGACACATAGGTGCCCGGCGGTGCAAAGGTGCCCAGGCCGATCTGCTGAAGCGGATTGCCCGGGTTGAAGATCGGGTAGATGATCGTCAACAGCAGGATGGCCACGAAGATGATAAAGCCGACCAGAAATTTCGGCGAATGAAATACCTGGCGTATCGTATTTTTCATGCTCTGCCGCCCCCTCTCAATCGTACTGCGCGGCCTTGACGCGCGGGTCGATGAAGCCATACACGATGTCGAGGACGAACGTCGAGATCAGCACCATGATCGTAATGATCAGCGTCGTGGCCGAGATCAGCGGATAGTCCGCCGAGGTGACGGCGTCGTACATCGTCGATCCGAGGCCCGGATAGCTGAAGATGATCTCCGCCACCAGCGCGCCGCTCATCATCGTGCCCAGCGACATGGCCAAGCCAGTGATCTGCGGAAGCATCGCATTGCGGAACACATAGCCGACGATCTTGCGGTCCTTGATGCCCAGGAAGCGCGCGTACTTGACGTAGTCCGCGTTGAGCTCGTAGATGGACATCGAGCGCATTCCGACCGCCTGACCGCCGATGCTGACCAGCACGACCGACCAGAACGGCAGCTGATAGTGGGTGATGACGGACCAGATGAAGTTCCAACTCAGATTCGGCACCATGCCCTGCCCATAGGCGCCGGACGACGGCGCGATGTGCAGCGTCAGTGCGAATACAACCAACAAGATGACCGCCATGCCAAACGCCGGAATTGCGCTCAAGAACATGGTCACAGGCATCAGGATTTTGTCAAAGCCCTTGCGGATGTAGGCTGCCAGCGCGCCGAGCACGTTGCCCAGCAGCCAGCCGATGAGGATCGCCGGCAGCTGCAGCGCCAGCGTCCACGGCAGCGCGCTCAGAATGATGTCTGAAACCTCGCGCGGATACTGGCTGAACGAAGTGCCAAAGTCCCCGTGGAGCGCGTTGCCCACGAAGATGAAGAACTGCTCGACCATCGAGCGGTTCGTGCCGAATTCCTCCGCATAGCGCTGGTAGATCTCCTGCACGGCTGTGGCGTCGGTGACGCCCTGCGCCAGGCGGCTGGTGATGCCGGCGACCGGATCGGCCGGCATCAGCCTCGGCAAGACAAAGTTCAGGATCACGGCTGCAATGAACGTGATGATGAACCAGAAGATCTTCTTGCCGAAGTACTTGCGATATCCTTTCATGTGTTTCCCCCCGCTTTGGCACCCTGCGGCGCCACTGAATGGAAAGGGGGACATGCCCCGAGCGCGCTCGAAGCATGTCCCGGCGTTCAGTCAATCAGCCTTCGACCAGCTGCAGGTTGTACAGCGCGGCGATTCCGTAGCCGTCGGTGCAGTCCGTCGGCGGGATGTTCGTGCCATCGTCCTGATAGGGGAAGTTCGTCCACACGGACTCGTTCACGAAGTGGAAGAACTGCGGGCGGTACATCAGCGAGAAGCTCGGCACCTCGGTCAGGTAGATCTCAACCGCCTCGGTGTACAGCGCGGTCAGCTCTTCCTCATCGGTGGTGATCGGGATCAGCGCGAGGATCTCGTCGATGCGCTCGTTGCTGTACTGGCCGTAGTTGCCGCTGAAGTTGTTCTCAAGGCCAACGAAGTCGCTGGACATGAACTGGCGAATGCGGCCCCAGGGCTGAGACGGACCGGCGCCATCGGGAGACTGCATGAAGATGTCGTATTCCGTCTGATTCGGGTTGCTGTAAACGGTGCTGTAGGTGGAGGATTCCGGATACAGCGTGGTGATCTCAATGCCGATGTTCTGGCCGGCGGCGGCGACCAGCTCGATGGCGGCCTGCCAGTCGGTCCAGCCGTTCGGGCAGACGGCGGTCAGCGTGATCTTTTCGCCGTCGGGCGTCTCGCGGTAGCCGTCGCCATCGACGTCGACGTAGCCGGCTTCCTCGAGCATCGCAATCGCGCCCTCGATGTCATTGCCGGTCCACTGCAGGTCGGCAACGGCCTCGTGATCGTACAGCGCCTGCTCGACCTCGGTCGGGTTCATGCAGGAGCGCGGCACTTCTTCAAAGGTCGGGCTCTGGTTGGTGATGGCGTTCTCGATGATGGCGTCATAGTCCACCGCGATGGCGATGGCCTTGCGCAGCGTCGCATCCTGCAGAATCGGGTTGTTCAGGTTGTACCAGGCGGTCGGCATGGTCAGGCAGATGCCGTACGGCTCCTCCAGCATATAGCCGGACACCGGCAGACCCTCTTCTTCCCACAGATCCTGGACGTTCGGCACGAAGATCTGGCCGACGTCGATCTCGCCCTGGCGGAACGCGACCTCAGTCTGCGCGTTGTCGGCGTAGATCGTATGAGCGATGTACTTCGGCACCGGCAGCGAGCCCCACATGGACTCGTCCTGGCCCCAGTAGTTGTCGTTGCGGACGAACGCGACCAGCTGGTCGTTGGAGAGGTACGGGCCATACGGGCCGGTGTACGGAGCGTCGAGCGCCTCGTCATTGAGCATCGCGACGGTGTCGCCATTGTTGCGCTCCTCGAGCGTGTCCAGCCACGCGGCCTGCGCCACGAACGTCGCCACCAGGAAGTCCTCGACCTTCAGCGGGTTGACCGGCTGGCCGGCCTCGTTGGTGGTCAGGTTGATGGTGAACGTCAGGTCGTCCACGGCCTCGATGGACTCGATGAACGGGCTGTAGTTCGCGCCGGCGGTGTTGTTCAGCTGCAGGCTGATCTCCCAGGTGCGGACGACGTCGGCGGACGTGACGTCCGTGCCGTCGGACCAGATCGCGGCGTCGTTCAGGGTGACCGTCACGCTGGTCTGATCTTCCGCCCAGACCGGATCGCCGTCCGCGAGCAGCGGCACCATCGATCCATCGAGCAGGTTGTACATGTACAGCGTCTCAAACATGATCGTGCGGGAGCCGGACGGGTTCGTCGTCGTGCCCATGGCGTTGTTCTGGTTCGTTCCGACGGGGTTCCAGCTGTTGACGGTGCCCCACTGCTGGCCGCCGAAATACAGCGTCTCATTGCGGGGCAGATCCGTAACGGCTGTCTCGGCGCTTGCGACACCGGCGACGCTCAGCAGCATCGTCAGCGCAAGCAGCAGGCTCAGGAGTTTCCGAATCTTCATAGCAATTCCCTCCACATCGTTATTTTGCTGAATGGCACATGGCCAAGAGCACAGATTCAGGCGGACGCTTCCGCATTCTGCGCGCTTCGCGCAGGCTCTCTAGCGCGCATTGAGGTCGCGCACGGACTCCCCTTCCACCAGCTGGCCGGGCAATACGACATGCCGCGGAATGAAGCTGCGCGGCTTGCTGATCGCGCTGAGCAGCATCTCGGCCGCATTCGCGCCGATGCCGTCGCAGTCCTGATGAAACGTCGTCAGCGACGGCTGGTAGACCGATGCGATCTGCGTGCCGTCGTATCCCGCGACGCTGATGTCCTCCGGAATCGACAAGCCGTGCGCGCGCAGCGCCCGAAAGCCGCCCATGTAGGAATAGTCGTCCGGATAGATGATGCAGGTCGGCCGCCGCTTGAGCTTCAGCAGCGCCTCGGTCTCCCGCGCGCTCGGATCCGGGTCGTTGTACGCAGCCTCGCGCACATATTCCGCGGGGACGTGGATGCCGAGCGACTCGCAGGTCGCGTGAAAACTGGCGAGCCGGTCGCGCGTGACGGGCGTGTCGCCGCCATGGATAAACGCGATCTGGCGGTGCCCGCGGTCGTAGGCATACCGAACCAGCTCGCGCATTCCCTGAAGGTTGTCCGACAGCACCGCGCCGCGATGATGGAACTCATAGTCGATCGTCACCAGCGGGATTTCGCTGTTGATTAAGTCGACCAGCGTCGAATCGGTGTACAGGCCACTCATGACGACCAGGCCATCGTAATTTCGGCTCCGGCAGTAGTTCAGATAGCTGCCCATCTTCTCCGCCGCGCTGCAGTTGACCGGCACCAGATCGTAGCCGCTCGTCTGAACCACGCGCTGAATCGCGTCCGCGATCGAGGCGAAGTAGTTGTGCGTCCAGACGCTGCATTCTCCGAGAAACAGCAGAAGCCCGATGGTCATCGAAGATCCCGTCTTCATCGAGCGCGCCGCCGCGTTGGGCATATATCCCATCTCGCGGGCGGTATCCCGAATGCGCTGCGCCGTGGTCTCGCTGATGTCGGACATGCCATTGATCGCCTTGCTGACCGTGGCGACCGATAGGCCGCATTGCCGGGCGATATCCTTCAGCGTAACCATCGCGTTCCACATCTTCCTTAATCGTTTTCGTCATTATACCCCCCCAAAAAAAATCCGTTTTTGTCAATAAAAAAATAGAAACCATTAATAAATAGTTGGCACGGACAAATCATTCATTTGCGGTTCGCCCAGAAAATCGGAGATAACCTATTCAATCAGGCGATAAATCCCCTTCACAGTTTACGAAACTGCTTGCGCAAAATCCCGAAACGGACGCAAAAAAAGCTCCCGCATCTCTGCGATGCGGGAGCCTGAAATCCTTTTTTGAATCAGCCGAGGATCTTGGTAACGACGCCGGAACCGACCGTGCGGCCGCCCTCGCGGATAGCGAAGCGCAGTCCCTCTTCGCACGCGATCGGCGTGATCAGCGTGATCTCCATGTCGATGTTGTCGCCCGGC